>CAZYJA010000254.1:0-3997 GCA_964647245.1 uncultured Syntrophomonas sp.
TCAGTTTGGTATGAGCGCTACGTTGGGGACGTAGAGGCCGCTGGTTCAAATCCAGGCACTCCGACCATTTATATAAAACCTTAAACTACAGGCTTTCTTCAGGGGAGGCCTGTTATTTTTTGCAATAATATAGGGTGCCGTTTTCTAACTGATAGGTAAATTCTTCCCGGTCGCAAAGATAGGGATGGGGTTGGGTTAATAGATCCGCCGGTATCCCCTTGTAAGGGGCCAGGATGAGTTTGATTGCATCGGCTGGACAAATGATATGGCAGGCGCCATGATCCATGCACAGGCTTTGATTAAGCACTGGAAAACCGTGTTCCATGATCAACCGTATCCATCTTGGAGCCCTACAAGGTCTTCCAGACACCCGGGTTTTTATAATTTTAGGCCCATGCCATTTAGATTGCTGATGAGTTGGTCAGGGCTGGGCGGGCTATTTAAGCTTATGTTCATGGAGGTGAGACCGGCAGAATTCAGGGCAGTCTCGGTAAATTCGTCGTTTATCTGCTGTTTCTTGCCATCATCCGGCGATTTCAGCCTGATCACCAGTACCGGTTTAAGCTGATTCGATTCAAAGACCACCATATCCAGGCTGCGCTCTTTTATGCGATATAAGTATTCTTGGCGATTGGGGGTATCGGCGGGTACCTTCAAGAGCTCAGCAAGGCGCAGATGGGGATAAACGCTATATTGACTTCCATCCAAAATGTTCTGCAACATTTGAAAAATTTGCAATTCACGCTTATCCAACAAGCGTTCGTTCTTCTGGTAAGGCATTTCATCAGCATTTATCCATTTTTCGCTAATATCGATAAAGTCACCTTTCGGAGCGGACTTGCTTTTATTAACAGCTGGTTTGATCATATCCATTAGCAACTTGACCAAAACCACAATCAGGATTAGGCCTATAAACTGAACCATTTGGTTTCCTCCCTTTATTTTAAGCATTGAGCATTTATAGTCTGGGTACTTGCTGTTTATATGATATACAATAATTTTGCTTTTTTCTATTATTGCTGACCGGTTGACCGAAAATAACCGAAAAGGCTGATTTATCAGTAAATTTATGGACAGCACTTTATTCAGATCCTTTTTCGTTATAGAATAGTGTAAGTCTTTGTAAAAACAGGGATGGTGTTATTATGAGGGGGTTGGAGTGTGAAATATACTAGCAGCAGGGGAAAGAGTTCTTCAATTACGGCAGCAGAGGCTATAAAGATGGGCATTGCGCCGGATGGGGGACTATTTGTTCCTGATTCCATACCTAAGATTACCGAGCAGGTCTGGCGGCGGATGGAAGGGCAAACTTATCAGGACAAAGCCTGTGAAATATTAAGTTACTTCTTACAAGAGTTTTCCGGTGCAGAGATAAGAAATTGTGTGGCTGGCGCCTATAACGCAGAGAGCTTCGATGACGAACGCATTGCCCCCTTAGTGCGCATTGCGGACGGGATTTACATTCAAGAGCTCTGGCATGGGCCTACCAGCGCTTTCAAGGATATGGCCTTACAGCTATTGCCCTACTTAATGGTGGCCAGCGCTCAGAAAACCGGAGAAGAAGATGAAATCGTGATCCTGGTAGCCACCTCAGGCGATACTGGTAAAGCGGCCTTAGAGGGATTTAAGGACGTTGAGCGAGTGAAAATTATAGTCTTTTATCCTCAGGATGGAGTGAGCGAAGTCCAGAAAAGGCAAATGATTACCCAGACTGGTAAAAATGTCTTCGTCGCTGCGGTGGCAGGCAATTTTGATGATGCTCAGAATGGAGTCAAAAAGATATTTGGCGACCAGTCATTCACCGCAACCCTGGGTCAGCACGGGATGAAGATGTCTTCAGCTAATTCTATCAACTGGGGCCGGCTTTTACCGCAAATAGTTTATTACGTTTCCGCCTATATTGATTTGCGGGTCAGCGGTCAATTGCCAGACGGGGCAGCTATAAACGTGGTAGTGCCCACGGGTAACTTCGGCAATATATTGGCAGCCTATTATGCAGGTCAAATGGGAGTACCCATTAATCGCCTGATCTGCGCATCCAATCCCAACAATGTTTTGACCGATTTTATACGTACCGGGTGCTACGACCGCAACCGAGCCTTTGCGAAAACGCTTTCGCCCTCGATGGATATTTTGATCTCGTCTAATCTGGAGAGACTGCTATTCGAAGTAACAGGTCATGATGCCGCCGCAGTAGCAGGTTGGATGGAGAAGTTGAAAACGGACGGTAGTTATCAGGTTGACCAAGCTACCCTGGATAAGATCAGCAGTTTGTTCTGGGCTGATTATGCTTCCGACGAAGAGACCCAGCAGACAATTCACAGTACCTGGGAAAAGGATGCCTACTTATTGGATACTCACACCGCGGTGGCCTGTAATGTTTATGATAAATATGTGCGAGCCACAGGCGATAAAACTCCCACCATCATCGTCTCAACAGCCAGCCCATTTAAGTTTGCCAAAAGCGTAGCTGAGGCCATACTTAAGCCAGATCTCTTGGAGGGGCAGGACGAGTTTGCTATCTTAAGAACCCTTTCGGAATATACGGGCATTAGTATACCAGCCGGGGTTAGAGATCTGGAGCAGCGAGAAGTATTGCATAGTATGACTAGCTCGGTGGAGGATATGGGGGAAACCGTTCTGGGATTTTTGAAGGTACCTCGTTAGGTAAAAGCGGGGAAAAACGGGGACGGTTGGAAGAACCGTCCCTGTTTTTCCAACCGTCCCCACTTGCCCCTGGCTATTTGCCCCGAATAAAGTAATCCATTAATTCGTAACCATTGTCATAGAAACGGCCCTGGAGGGCATTATCTTCATCATAGTTAGTGATTGCTGATTCCGCGGGATTAGTTTTATCAAATAACATAAATGGCACCGGGTCGCTGGTATGGGTACGCACCGCTAATGGCGTCGGATGATCCGGCAGCACCAGAACCCGAATATCTTCAAAGTCATTCAATTCTGATATGATCAGCCCAATTACTTCCTGGTCAATTTGTTCAATAGCCCAAATCTTCTTTTCTAATTCTCCCTGATGGCCAGCTTCGTCGGGAGACTCGATGTGCAGATAAACAAAATCCTGTCCTCGTTTGAGCTCATCCAGGGCAGCCCGGGCCTTGCCAGCGAAGTTAGTGATGATACCTCCGGTGGCGCCAACTACTGGTACGGGAGCCAGCCCTGCGCAAATCCCCAGGCCTTTAACCAGGTCAACCGCTGATACCACCGAGCCCTGCAGTTGGTATTTATCATTAAAACTATCCAGAGCCGGCTTGCTGCCCTGGCCCCACAACCACAAGGAAGTTGCCGGATTAAGTCCCTTTTCCACTCGAGCTTTATTTATGGGGTGATTTATTAAAATCTCCTCACTCCGTATCATCATACCCAGCAGCAAGCTGCCATCTGAACCAGCGGGCAGATAGTCGAAGATCTTACGATCGGAAATATCATGGGGAGGCGTAAGCACCAGGGACTTATCAATTCCGTCTTTCCACACCAGGAGATGCCGGTAGCTGATGCCGGCATGGAAATTAAAAACATCGTTACCGAGTTCATGCCCTACTGCGGCAATCAATTGAGCAGATTCCTCAGAGGTAATCTCTCCCGACGAGTAATCCAGCATAGTCTTATCCCGATAATCATTTTCCGCGGACAGGGTAACCAGGTTGCAGCGCAGGGCCAAATCACGTGGACCTAGTTCAACCCCCATGCTGACAGCTTCCAGAGGAGAGCGGCCAGTATAATACTTACGAGGATCATAGCCCATTACCGACAGATTGGCCACGTCACTGCCCGGGGGGTATTTCGGAGGTACGGTCCTAACCTGGCCAATAATTGACTTTGGCGCCAGTATATCCATATTAGGAGTCCTGGCAATCTGCAGTGGAGTTTTATTGCCAAGTTTTGCAATTTTATAATCAGCCATGCCATCAGCCAGTACCAGTAAATATTTCATTTATATCACTCCCATGGTTGTCAATATTCAAACGAACTATTCCTA
>CAZYJA010000255.1:0-3996 GCA_964647245.1 uncultured Syntrophomonas sp.
CTAAGCTCGGCAATAATAACCTTGTAAAAATGCCTATCCCAGATAGGTCTTATTCTAATACAAAACGTACCCCGTTTTAATTACAGCAACAGGTGTACATCTTGTTTAATATCCACCCCATTGGTTTAGCCCTCCTGCTTCCGTTATTTTCGTATTACCCCAAATTAATTTCATGTCGACCCGTGGGTCGGTTCACTTAAACATTATACTTTCTAAATAATTAGGCGGTCAACCTGTTTGTGGCATGATTAATTGTAACTGGTTCTTGGCCCCAACCGTGCAAATCATGCAACTTGCCGGCTCCCTAATTTATCAGTATAATATTGACGAGTTTCCGTAAACATTGAGGAGGCCAAGGCCATTGTTATTTAATTCTTATGAATTTATATTTCTTTTTCTGCCGGTATGTTTCGGCGTCTACTTTATATTGAATAAAGTAACCACTAGCACCTGGGCTAAATTATGGCTGGTATTGGCTTCCCTCTTTTTCTATAGCTGGTGGAACATAGCCTATTTGCCCTTGATTCTAGTGTCTATCTCAGTAAACTATGCCGTGGGCACGGCTCTGGTCAAAGCGCCCCCGCGTATCCGACTCAGTCCGAAAGCTATATTAATCTTTGGCATCGCGTTCAATCTGCTTTTACTAGGGTATTATAAATACACCGATTTTTTCTTGGCCAACATTAACCTGGCTTTTTCCAGCCAACTGCCCTTATTGCACATCATTTTGCCCCTGGGCATAAGCTTTTTTACTTTTACTCAGATCGCTTTCCTGGTAGACGCCTATCGTTCTGAGGCTAAGGAGTATGATCTCGTAAATTATGCACTATTTGTCACCTTTTTTCCGCATTTGCTGGCCGGGCCTATTCTACACCATAAAGAAATGATGCCTCAGTTCGAATCGCGAGAAAATAAGACGGTTAATTATAAAAACCTGGCTCTGGGAGTATTTCTTTTCTTTATCGGGCTATTTAAAAAGGTGGTCATCGCTGATACCCTGGCCAAAGCAGCCATCTATGGCTTTGATACCGCGCCGACCCTTAGTCTGATCGAAGCCTGGGTCACTTCCTTATCCTATACCTTGCAACTATACTACGATTTTAGCGGCTATACCGATATGGCTATCGGGGCGGCCTTAATGTTCAACATTCAGCTGCCCATCAACTTCAACTCTCCCTATAAAGCTTTGAGCATTCAGGACTTCTGGCGGAGATGGCATATGACCCTGAGTAGGTTTTTACGGGAATATATTTATTTTCCCCTGGGGGGAAACCGCGCGGGGCAGCTAAATATTTATCGCAACCTCATGATAACTTTTCTACTGGGAGGATTGTGGCACGGTGCTGGCTGGACCTTTGTATTTTGGGGGTTCCTGCATGGCCTGGCTCTGGTTATTCAACGCCTGTGGCAAAAGCTGGGCCTGCGCATGCACTGGATACTGGCCTGGTTTATTACCTTTAACTTTGTTAACATCGCCTGGGTGTTCTTCCGGGCCCAGACCTGGGGCGATGCCATCAAGGTATTGAAGGGCATGTTTGGGCAGAGCGGCGTCATTCTTCCCACTTCGTTGTTAAACCAGTTGGGATCCTTAGCGGAATACGGAATAGATTTCGCTTCTTTAAGTGTGCGCTTCCAAGATATCAACCAGGCCGTGGTATTACTGGTCCTGTTCTTGTTTATCGCCGTTTTTATGAGAAATTCCATGGAAATGAAAGACAGGTTCAGACCGAGCTGGAAGACTGCCCTTTTCATTTCCGGCCTGGCCACTTACGCAATCCTAAATCTTAATAAGGTTAGCGAGTTTATCTATTTTAATTTTTAAGTAATTAGTTAACCCTCAACTTTAGCAGTAAAGGATAATAAGCCGTTAAAAGAGATCGGCTTTAGGTGATCCTGAGTGACAGGGCAGGATCGTTAACGGGGGAAGATTCCCCTCTAACTTCGGGTACTACTGATGCTACCGTGGGTCGCGATTCATGCTGCGGGGGCTCCTAGTTTCCTGCACCCGGCCTTATAGGGGTTGCTTCGCTTCATTTTAGAATGACAACTCTACTTGTGTCGCATTATATGTCAACTGCGCAAGTTGACTTGTTTATTATATGAGGGGTAATCCATGATATACAGAAATTTTCTTATTAAAACTTTATCCAGTACCATGATTCTGCTTGGCTTGGTTGCAGGATTCAACTTTCTGATTGATCCCTTGCAGTTCTATAGGAAAGCAGCATTTTACCAACCTAACTTTTCCATAGAACAGCGTTATCAGAACCCTGGCCTAGCTAGAAATTATAGCTATGACACGATCATTATCGGCAGTTCCATGACCGAAAACTTTGTACCAACTTATGTGGATAAGAAACTGGAGGTTAAGTCCTTAAAACTGTCTATGTCCGGTGCTAGTGCGCGGGAGGAAAACCTAATTATTCAGACTGCCCTGCAGACCGGGCAAGTCAAAAATATCCTGTGGGGACTGGATTATGGCTCATTAAAAGGGGCCGCCGACCGAGTCAGGAATGAAGATGTCCCTTTCCCTTACTATTTTTATGACCGGTATAGCTACAATGACCTGCCCTATCTGCTATCGATTACCACCCTTAAAAGCAGCACCATAGCCCTGAGAAACCACTACCAACAACATCCACCTGCCAATGCTGACCTGGAGTCCCTAAACAACTGGAATTCCTGGTCCACCTTTAGCCGCGATGGCCTAATGAAAATGTGGCAGGATGAACAGAATAACAAAGCCACCGGCGTGAAACTCTACGATAAAATGGATAGCTCGTTGGCAGCCATGCAGGCCAGCTTTGATCACAATATCCTGCCCTTGATCCGGCAGAATCCGGGGGTTAACTTCGTGATTTATTATCCACCCTATTCCATCCTGCGCTATCGCTCCATCTTCGATGAAGACCCGCAGCTTTTCTACAGTGAGATGCAGATAAAACGATATATTTGCACTCAACTAAGCAACTATTCGAATGTCAGTATTTATGATTTTCAGAGTGATAAAAGCTTGAACACCCATCTGAATAAATACAAAGATTACTCCCACCATTCCCAGGAGTTCAACGAATATATCATAGATTCCATCGCCAAGAAAGATAAAAGATACCTGGTCACACCCTGGAACCTGGAAACTAGGCTGGCTGATCTAAAAACCCAGGTCGAAACTCTGGATACCGGAAAGCTATAAAAAAACGCATCCCCAGCTACAATAGAAGACACGTTGTTGACTGGATAAGTTGATAAGTGGGGTGACAGATAAGTGGGGTGACAGGCACCATCCATGCTTTAGTCATCTAAGATACTTTTCTACAGCGCTATCAGATACACCTATGTTCCTGCCAATCTCCATCATCGGATAACCCTGCCTGCTTGCCTCCATGGCATATGCAACCTTATATGGCTTAAGTAACCTTTTCCTGGATCCATTTTTTATTTCCCGAAATCCCTCCGGGTCAACCCCGGTTGCTAACAAAATCTCATCCAAAGCCTGTCTTCCCGACGTTGCTTGCCTGGGTTCTACCGGCTCTGAAAAATCTTTATCTCCTATAGACGGTGTTTTCTCCCAGTCTAAATCGTCTTCAACATTCATCAATAGATTGTATTCCCTTCGGGCTTCCAACCTGTCATTTGACAATAGATCAAATATCAAAGAACAGTTGACATAACTAGGCTCGGTGGTACGGTAACAGTAGTCACTACTCCATCGGTAGTCCTTTATGTTTAAGCAAATTCCAGCCCTTAACGGGTTGCGATGTATATATCTTACCAGCGATAATAGATAATTATCGTTCTGAACCAATATACTTTTATATCGCCCTTCAAATACATGCCCCGTTCTTACAGCCTTCAGGTTATAATACTTGCTGAAACAAGTATTCATCCGATGCATGACCTTGCTCAAGGGTTCCTCTTTCGTACGTAGCAGCAAATGATAATGATTACTCATTATTACATAAGCAAATATCTCTACCCCATCTACATCAACAGAAT
>CAZYJA010000256.1:0-3962 GCA_964647245.1 uncultured Syntrophomonas sp.
ACGCGCTGAGGGTGATGTGGTATACGGGTACCTGGATGTTCGGTATATGGGAGACGTAAATGTAATCGGGAAGACCGAGTGTATGCTTACGCTGACTGATGGCCGAACCATTAAGATACTGAGCAGTAGAAATACGATTATGCAGAGTCAGCACCTGGGTCTGCGTCTGCTGGACCTGCTGCAGGCAGAACGAGGCGCAGATCCAGGTATGAATAGTCTGATGCATTTGTTTATAGAGGTGGTGAATAGCATCAGAGAGATTCAGGAGATTAAGATGACTGTCGAGAATATTCAGGAGATGATGGTTGCGGACCAGGAAGGACGCTATAACACCCCGAAGGATGAACCAGAATAACGTGATAGCTCGGGGTCCCCGAGTTATGCCAGAACTTCTAATACATTGTAGGCGACCGCTACTAATATCCTTTCTTTTCGTCTTTGTTATGAAATATTTAACATTATTTGCTATTATTATACTAATTGGATGATAGAAGCAAAGGGGCGGAGAGAAGGAGGATATTTAATGAGTATTGTATCGGTTATTAATTATAAGGGCGGGGTTGGAAAGACTACCGTGACTGCCAATATTGCTGCTGAGTTGGCTTTTCGAGGGTATAATGTGCTGGCGATAGACCTTGACCCGCAGGCCAACTTGACATTTTCATTTGTGCCTGTAGATGTATGGAAATCGAAATACCAGGATGAAATGACTATTAAATATTGGTACGATGCTTTTATAGATCGGGAAGAGATAGCGGAGCTTTCCAGTCTGGTAATCAGGCCCGAGCGGATTAATCAAATCACAGATGGTAATCTGGATATTATTTGCTCTCACCTGGGTCTGATCAATGTTGACCTGGAATTGGCGGTAATGCTGGGCGGGGCTAGCCCGCGGCAGACCAGGAATAATTTTATTAAAATATTCTCCCTTTTATCCGGCGGTTTAATCGATATAAAGGATGATTATGATGTGGTGCTAATAGATTGTCCTCCCAATTTTAATGTCGTTACGAAGAATGCGCTGGTAGCCAGTGATTATTATCTGGTACCCGCCAAGCCCGACTATTTATCGACTCTGGGGATAGAACAATTGAACCGGCATGTCCAAGTTTTAACAAATGACTATAATACCTATGCGGAACAGTCTGATGATATTTTAGCTCACATATCCCCGAGCTTGATGGGTATTATTTTTACTATGGTGGGAATTCGCAATAACAACATATACTCGGCCCAACAGCAGTATGTGTCGCAGGTGGAAAGAATTGGCCTGCCCGTTTTCGAAACCTTGATCAGGGAGAATATGACTGCCTATGCCAATGCACCGGAATATGGGGTGCCGGTAGTGCTGGGAAATGCTTCGGGAGATACCTATATTAATGTTCGAAATGAGTTGGTGCGGTTAACCGATGAATTTGCGGGGAAGGTAAGGTTATAATTATGAATGATGTTCGTAGTAACTTGGCTATCCTGCTATTAGCGTTAGCTGATACGGTCGGTGAGCTTAGCCAGCAGCAGTATGAGAACCTGATGGCCGGTAAGGCGCGTTTAGTTTATAAGGAAACCCGCAGTAAAGGCCAGCCTAAACCCATACATACTGATGAAAAAGCCGAGGAGTATTTGCAGTTTATCGTGGCATGTGAGTCGCGGGAAGCAGCTAACGATTACCTGGCTAAGCTTAAACTGAGTAAGACTATCTTGACTCAGATAGCCAGTAGGGTGCAAATCCATATATTAAAAAGTGATAACCGTGACCAGATAACCCAAAAAATAATCGAGGCAGTAGTAGGAACGAAACTAAGATCTGACGCCATAAAGCACACCGACCTAAGCAGGAGGGAATAACTGAGGGTCAGACCCCAAGTTATTAAAGACGAGGGAAGAAACTAGGGGACAGTCCCTGGTTACTTCCCTCGTCTTTTTTGTTGAGTACGGATACTATAATGAATATTACGTTGCTATTCAATGAAATAGTAAGAATAAAATATTGACAACCTAAACGTAAAATGGTAGATTATGTTCATAAAATACATATTTGCCAATTTATTGGGAGAGGAGGTTTGTAATGGCTTACAATTTTCGCATGCCAGCGGTGAGAGGCAGGCAATGTGACCGCGAGTATTTTACGGCTATTGTCCCTTTTGGCTTGCTGCCCAAACTGTTTTATTATAATGAAGATTTTGTGCCGACGGAATTACGCTCGCAGCGGGAGCTGAATGAAAAACGGGTTCCGGAAATCGCTAACTATATTCTTCATAATGATGATTGGTTATTCTCTTCGCTTACGGCAACGGTTACGGGCGAGGTCAACTTTATTCCTTTTGATGATGCGAATTCGGATATTGGTATTCTGGAAGTGGACATGAACTCTACTTTTTATATCAATGACGGTCAACATCGGCGGGCGGGTATCATTGAGGCAATGAAGGAGAATCCGGCCCTGCAGAAGGAGAACATTTCGGTGGTTATTTATCGGTTTGAAAACGTTGAGAGGTCGAACCAGATGTTTGCTGACCTGAACCGCTACGCGCAAAAACCTACTAAGAGCTTAAATGTTCTGTATGATTCCCGTGATCCATTAGCGGCGGCTACCGGTGAGATGTTAAATCAAATCAAACTATTCAATATATTTACCGATAAGGACCGTGTATCTCTGGCATCGAAGAGTCCTAAGCTTTTTACGCTGGGATCGTTGTATGAAGCTAATAGGTATTTACTTCGGGTGAATAAGAAAAAGATGCGTTTATTTACCCTGGAGGACACTACTACCATTATCGATTTCTGGCAGCAGGTGGTTGTTAATATGCCTCTGTGGCAGAAGGTTCAAAACGGGGAACTGAAAACATGGGATCTGCGCGAGGAATATATTTGTTCGCATTCGGTGATTATACAGGCCCTGGGGATTGCAGGCTCATATTTGCAGGCGGACGGCACCTGGCAGGAGAAATTGGGGAACTTAAAGTTTATAGATTGGCGCCGGAGTAATGAGGAGTGGAAGGGAATTGCCATCGCCGGCAGTGGACGGGTGGTAAATAGTAAGCCGGTAGCCCAGCTGGCAGCTATTCTTATTAGGAAGAAGCTGGGCTTAGTGATTAGTCCTGATGAACAGTTGCAGCTGGATAGTAAGTAGGTTGGGAGCAACCCTGGGGGGCGGACCCAATCTGTTAGGGGAAAGTGAGGTTAAGTTGTGAATATGGCAAAAGTTGAGCAATGTCGAGATGAAGGAGTTGGCCTGAGACCGGTTTATGCGGATATCGGTAATTGTACCGAGATATTTCTGAAGAACGGCACGGTAGTGCAGGATCGACGGGTACTGAGCTCGGTCGTGAAAGCTCTGGCGCTTGCCTATGCAATTGATCTGAAAGCCCAACGGCGAATCCTGCGTGCGAAGATAACCCGCCAGGGAGTCTTGCCTTTTTACCTGGGGGCGGGGCGGGTATTTGTCCCTTTGAAAATGCGTAAGGCGGTTACAGAAAATGATTCGGTCTATGGTTATGTGGATATGGCCTATATGGGTGAGCCCCCAGTCGCCGCTGGCAAGGAATGTCTGATGAAATTATCTAATGGTATAATAGTGAAGGTTTTAAGTAATATATCTACTATAGATGGTGCCCGGAACTGTGCCAGGTCGGCGTTAGGAGTATTTCAGCCCTATACGGGTGGCGATGATCAGCAGGATGAAGTTATGGAAGCAGGCCGGGTATTTGGCTGCGTCCTGGCCGCGATGGCACAGCAGCTAAATAGAATCGAATCGAGACTGAAATAACTGGGGGTCAGACCCCCAGTTATTATAAACCTCATCCAACTGTTTTAGAATCGAGCCGTTAAATTCCTTGCGATCCCTGAAAGCAAGCTTGCTCTGTCCATTATAGATGGCGCATTTAATAGAATGCTCACACTGATCGGATAGTAACAGTCCCAAGTTAGTGAAATACCAGTCTTCATTAATTATGGCTAAGGTT
>CAZYJA010000257.1:0-3960 GCA_964647245.1 uncultured Syntrophomonas sp.
CCAATTATAACCCGCCGTATACGCTCTCCCGAAGGTTTACGCAAGCGAACGGATGAAATGTCATGACATATCCTGTTTTAGGGCGCACAAAACCAATACAGGCTAATTTATAGACCTATATGTCTTTGTGAGGCCCGATCATATCATTTCATACCATCTTTTTTATGGAGAAAGGTTGTTATTTGGATGGAATCGAATTGATAATATATTTCTTTAGACAGCCGCAAATAATTTATTAAAACGGCTGCATGTGAGGCAGATAGTGCAGGAAATGAGACATAATTGGGTTTATAGCCTGGCCCTCCCGATTTTCCCGTGGAGGCAATGTTAAATCTCGTAAAATCTTCAATGGCCGCCAGGAAAGCCGACCGGTCGTAATCATTATGACTCATTGACGTATTTCTGGCTGCTCCTTTGGCGGAGGCCATATTAAACTCACTCACCCCAGCAAATTTAGGCTGGACTGAGTAGAGAATACCAAAATTAATATACTCCAAAAGTAATAAGGAACATAAAAGCAAACAAGTCTGCAGGCGTTTGCCATTTATTATTATCCGCATTTGATATGAACCTTCCTATAATACCCTTTGCAACTCATTATAGCATAATAACTCGGGATCAAACCCCCAGTTATTTTATCCTACCTCATCAAACCGGTTAACCATAAGCCCGTTGACTTCTATTTGTTCCAGGAACATTTCCAGAGGTCGAACCCAGATACCATAGTCACCATATAGTGCCTGGTAAACCACCATAGACTCCATGGTTTCAGAGTGCTTGGCCAAATGCATAACCAGGTATTCATTACCTTTAAAATGTCGATACTTCATTCCGGGTTTAATTTCACGATTCATGGTATGTCCTTCTTCCTCACATTTGTCTGGGACTGGGCACTCTTTGGTTTACACTGTATGAAACTGACCAAGTTAAAGAGCTTTTGAATATACCAGCCGAACTAGATGTTGTAAGTATAATAGTACTGGGTTATCCTACTCAGCACGCTTCGGCGGAAAATATTCTTAAAATACTATCAAGCACCCCTGTAAAGCCCATTCAGATTTCAGGCGATGTTTAGAATCTCTTCAAGTTTGCTGCACAATCGAATAACTGGGGTTCTGACCCCCAGTTATTCGAGAAAGGTTACTTGCAGTTGTCGCGCAGCCATTGAGCCAGCTGGCTTTTGTCAATCTGGCCACCGGCCAGGTTTATCATCAATGAGTAAATAGCTCTGTCTTCGGCTGCTATTTCCCATCCATTGATCCGTAAGAATGTATCCATTACGACAAACGCTACCCTTTTGTTCCCATCAATGAAGGGGTGATTTTGACAAAGGTGATAGCCATATGCAGAAGCCATCTCAAAAATATCCTGGTGCAGGTATTCGCCAAACACAGTAGTTTCAGCCTGAGCTAAAGCAGATTCTAATAGTCCTTCATCTCTTAGCCCATCTAGACCTCCGTAGTCTTCAATGAGCTGCCGGTGAAAAGTTAACACAATATTCTTCTTAATATATTTGATGGTTTTCATTTTGCCAATTCTCGTAAGACATTACGGTGTTTCCGTTCAGTTTTCCGATAGGCTTCCGCCCATTCCTCAAACTCAGGGTCATAAGGACTAAGATTAAGCCCTTCCCTTCCCTCGCTAAGATGTAAAACATCATTTTCCCTAAAATTGAAGCGTTCAATTACCTCTGCCGGTAAAATCACCCCTAAGCTGTTCCCGATTTTTCTTATTTTCAAGGGCGCCATTTTGCCACCTCCTCATAAGTTATAACACAAGTTATAACACAAGTTATAACTAAGTATAACATGCAAATAAACCAATATTCAACTTCCCGGATGGCCTCTGGGGGAATTTATGAATAGCCTCTTCCAGATCCCACGCATCCTGCTATATAAAGTCATTGAAGTATTCCTGGGTAACCTGCAATTGCTTTTTTCTAATTTGCTGCCACAGATTATTTCTAATCTCACCAGTACCCTTTGAAACTTTGGTACGTTTCAAGGTTGCGTCCGGCATTAGTTTCTGATAGTACCAGTGATCTGTTTGTTTGTACAATTCCCATCCGTCTCTTTCACAAAAGCGTTTCAAATCACTCCAGCTAGGCATCTATGAACCCAGCTACTTCTTGAATCCCTTCCGCCAACGCGACTTTCATAACATACGGGAAATGTTTTTTACGGTTAATAGTTTTAAAATATAATGCAAATTGATCTAAATAATCCTGGGAATAATCAATTAATTCTTCTGCCATTTTAATAACCGCCTGATTACGCTCCGGAGCATTAACAACTAGATCAAAATCTTCCAGGGTAATTGTGATTGAACCGTCTTCTTCAGGAATAAAAACTGCTTTAAACCTGTATGATTCGAGCAAACTATTCGCCTGCTCGGTTGAAAGCGATAACACCTGATCCCTATTGCGTTTAAAGACCATCGGCCTTTCATGAACTACTTTGTCCACAAATGAACTGAAGTCATTCCTCACCTCGCTGGCATTTAACGGCTTCATAAACATTCCCCCTTGCACCTCCATTGTACATTTTGTACATAATGTACGCAATGGAGGTGGAAAATATTCTTAAAATACTATCAAGCGCCCGTGTGAAGCCCATTCAGATTTCATGCAATTTTTGGTTTCTTCCGCAATGTTCGCTGGCACAGCCTGGCTTCTTCCCCGCTTTCATTGGTCCTCAATCTTAATATGGGTATTTCATACTTCTTTAAAATGGCATCCTTCATCCTATCCCGTGCCTCCTGCTTGGGATTATTGACATGGAACGCGTACCCATCTACCTCAACCACTAAGACCGGCATTTTGTCCAACTTGTTAAAGATGACAAAATCAGTATGGGTCAAAACATTCATGGCAAATCGGCACTCGTTATCATCTAGCTTTTCCGGATTACGAATCAGCATTTTTAGGGGTTGATGCATTACCCAGTTGAGATTATGAAACTCTGACTGGCTCAGCACTTTTTCAATCACGGCAATCATCAGATTTTCCGATTCAAATTCTGACAGCCGTTTTCTATTTTTCAGGCGTTCAAATAAATGCTCAGAATAACTATGGTACAGCAAGTCAAACACAGAATAGATATGACTATGAATGATCTCAAAATTGTTGTACTCAATGTATTTCACCAAATCACCAATATTAGAGCTGTCGTTTTTCTCGTTATCTGCCACTACCACAATCAGTTTATCAACGGCCCGAGAAACCGCTACATTAATTAAATTGGGGTTATCTACAAATTCATTCACATCATTCACTACGGTGGTGAGAATAACAACATCTTTTTCCCGGCCCTGGTACTTGTGGACCGTATCGACCTCGATATTTCGTTTCCCTATAGCCTCTATCAGCTTATCCCTTTGCATTCGATAGGGAGAAATAATCCCCACCGATTGCTGGCTATCATCAATGCTTTGATCAGGAAGCACCTCCTGCAGGATAACGTCAATTTGCCGCTGATTATAGTTGCCCCGCGCATGATTTCCATTCGCTGTCTTATAGACAACCAACGGTTTATCGCGGTGGTTTTCTTCGGTGAGCACAATCAATTCGTTATTATAAAATTTTTTATTGCAAAAGCCAATGATTTTCGGGTGGCAGCGATAATGCTCTCTCAATAGAGTTCGAGGAACATTTGCAAACAATTTTGTTATAGAGGAGAGTAGGCTATTATCACCATAATGGTAGGCCGGGTCGAGTGCAAATCTATAGAAAATATGATCGGTTTCTTCCGCTATATTCGCCGGCACAACATTGGGCAGCTGCTTTAAATCCCCAACTATAACCGCATTCTTGGCACATGATAACGCCAAAGCCCCTGATACAATATCAACCTGGGAAGCTTCATCAATTATTACGTAGTCAAACAAATAGTTGGCACTGGCACAGCTTCGCAAAGAATGGGTGGTACTTAAAATAACTGGATATTCTTTGATAAAAGAAGC
>CAZYJA010000258.1:0-3953 GCA_964647245.1 uncultured Syntrophomonas sp.
TGGGCAAAGTGCCAGTGTGGTGCAATGATGTGCCAGGATTCATATCCAATCGGGTGCTGCAGGTCATGATCAACGAAGCCCTAATGGAACTATATGAAGGAGTTGCTCCTGCCAAGAATATAGATGACATCATGAAATTAGGATGTAATCATCCTATGGGCCCATTGGAACTGGCAGATCTGATTGGTCTCGATACGGTACTGGCCATTCTGAATGTTATGTATCAAGGTTACGGCGACCCCAAATATCGGCCCTCCCCCTTGCTCAGGCAATATGTGCAAGCTGGCTGGCTCGGCCGCAAAGTTGGCAAAGGCATTTACGACTACAGCAAATAAGGGTCAACGTAGGCGAGGGCCAGGCAGGCCCATAGCCTGGAATTTTGAATTTATTAAGGAGGAGAAACAAATGATATTTGAATTAAATGATATGCAGAAAATGATCCAAAAGATGGTTAGGGACTATGCGGAAAATGAAATCGCTCCCTATGTTGATGATTGGGAAGAAAATAAATATTTCTCTAGAGAAAACTTTAAGAAGCTAGCCGAACTAGGTCTAGCCGGCATTTATGTTCCGGAAGAAAAAGGCGGCAGCGGACTAAGTGTATTTGATGGGGTGCTGGTAATAGAGCAGTTAAGCCGGGTAATGCGAGGAATGAACTATCTGGCTGTGCATAACATGGTCGTCAGAGACATTGAGGAAAATTGCAACCTGGAACAAGTACAACGATTTGTTAAACCTCTGGCAACGGGAGATAAACTCGGTTCCATTTGTATTACTGAGCCCAACGCAGGTTCAGATGTAGGCGCAATGAGAACCTTTGCCCGGCGCGAAGGTGACCATTATGTGCTTAATGGTTCCAAAGTATTTATAACCGGTGCGGGTCAGTCGGATTTATATTTAGTTTTGTGTAAAACTAATAAAGATATTTCTAACCCCCTAAAAGGTATGAGTTTCGTGGTAATTGAGAAAGGCACACCCGGTTTTACCATTGCCCCGCCAGAGAAAAAGCTGGGCCTGGGCTCCGTGCCAGTGTGTCAAATCTTCTTCGAAGATGTGATAGTGCCAGTTGAAAACCGAATTGGGGAAGAAAATAAGGGTTTCTTCATGTTTGCCAACGGCATAAATGTTGGTCGTCTTAATGTGGCTGCCGAAGCTGTCGGAGGTGCACAAGCTTCCTTGGAAGCAGCCACCAAATATGCCAAGGAAAGAGAAGCTTTTGGCAAGCCAATTATTGAATATGGAGCTATCCAGGCCAAATTGGCCAGTATGGCTATTAATATCGAAGCCGCCAGACTAATGGTCTACGAAGGAGCATACATGGTAGATAATAAAAAACGGGCTGTAAAGCAATGTTCCATGGCCAAGAAATTTGCCACCGACATATCATTCCAGGCCGCGTCGGACGCTATCGAAATACACGGCGGCTATGGCTATCTAAAAGATTATAAAGTAGAACGCTATTTAAGAGAGGCTAAACGCGGTCAAATCGTGGAAGGTACCAACCAAATCCAGGATCGCATGATAGTTAATGAGATTACCAAAGAATAATTTCCACTATGGCTTATAAAACATGGGAGGTGTGAAATATGGCAATTGATGCGGTGGCACTAATGGAAGAAAAACGAAAAAAATTAAATGAAATACGGGAAAGTATCAAAAACTACGCCAGTGATGAACAGCTTCAGAAGCGGTTTGAACAACATAGATATACGGCCCGCCAAAGAATAGATAAATTATTTGATCCTGGTACATTTATGGAATTAGATATGCATGTTAAACATCATTGTACCTTTTTCGGGATGGATAAAAAAGAAATCCCCGCTGACGGCGTAATAACCGGATTTGGGCAAGTAAATAATAGATTGGTGTTTGCATATTCCCAGGACTTTATGGCTTTGGGCGGCAGTTTTGGAGAGATGCATGGCAACAAAATCCTAAAAGGTATGCAAAGAGCCTTAGAAGCCAAAGTACCGGTAATTGGATTTTGTGAATCAGGTGGTTTGCGGCTTCACGAAGCTCAGGGGGCTATGGGTAAATACGGAGAACTTTTTAAGCTGAATACGGTGTGCTCCGGGGTTATTCCGCAAATATCGGTTATCACGGGCATTGTGGCCGGCGGTCAGGCTTATTCTCCAGGTTTGACTGACTTCATTTTTATGGATAAAGCCAGCTCCATGTTTATTGCCGGACCGGCTTTTGTTAAGGCCCAATTAGGCTACGACATCTCCGAAGCTGATCTGGGCGGCGCTAAAATGCATGCCACGGTCAGCGGTGTAGTAGATTTCTTAGCCAATAATGAAGATGAGGTCATCCAGAATATTAAGGAATTGCTATCATATATACCATCTTCAAATAAGGAAAAGCCACCATTGGCAGAGTATATTGACCAGGACTATAAGTATGATCTGGAATGGTTTGCTCCGGCTGCCAACCCCAAAAAGCCCTTTGATATGAAAAAAATAATTAAAGCCATTATTGATAATGGCAAATTTTTTGAACTCAAGCAAAATTTTGCGAAAAATATGCTAACTGGGTTCACCAGAATCGGTGGACATTCAGTTGGGTTAGTTGCTAATCAGTCCACCGTTTTTGCCGGATGCATTGACACCAAAGCTGCTGAGAAAGCCGCTAGATTTGTAAGATTCTGTGATGCCTTTAATATCCCGGTTGTTACTCTGGTAGATAGTCCAGCTTATCTTATTGGGAAAGAACAAGAACAGAAGGCCATAATTTTAAAGGGTGCCAAGTTATTGCACGCTTATTCCGAAGCTACCGTTCCTCTTATTACTATAATGCTAAGAAATGCCTATGCCGGAGCCCAACTGGCCATGGGCAGCAAGTATCTGGGCGCGGATTATGTTTATGCCTGGCCATCTGCAGAAGTTGCCACGGTGGCAGCTAAGACCGCCGCCAGTGTAGTCTTTGGCAAAGAGATCAAGCAAGCTGTTGATCCTAAAAAAGTCTTGGAAGAACGAAGTGCTTATTACACTGATACATTTTGCAATGCTTACTATGCAGCATCCGGTCAGCACATTGATGACGTCATTGATCCTATCGAGACCCGCAATGTCATCATCAATTCTATTAAAGCATTGGCAAATAAGGAATTAGTAAGACCCTGGAAAAAGCATGGCAATATTCCCCTATAAGCTTCTAGCATACGGGTTTGCCTAAAGTAGGGTAACCAATCAGGGCTCATTAACCGGAGCCCTGATTATATTTACTTCATAATTAAAGGATTCAAACATTGGTTATGGTTGGTCAGAAAGATAGTAATATAATGGGTTTACACCCTTTCCAGGTGTTATAATATAAAGACAGTCAGTTTATCCGCAGCATATTTAATCTGAAAACAAAGGGGTTATTAAATGGACTATTTCGATGTTATTCAACACAGGCACAGTGTCCGGTCTTATCAACCTGACCCGATAGAGCCTGAAAAACTACAACAGATCCTTGAAGCTGCCAGGCTAGCTCCCACCGCCGCCAACCGGCAACAATACAAAATCATCGTCATCAATACCACCGGAAAAAAAGAAGAATTAAATAAGATGTATAAAAGGGAATGGTTTCTGGAGTTGCAAGCCCCACTTCTTATCGGAGTCTGCGCCATCCCCCAAAAGTGCTGGATTCGCAGTGACCAGAAGAACTATGCTGATGTGGACGCGGCTATCGTGATGGATCATATAGTATTAGCCGCCACCGCCCTGGGCCTTGGAACCTGCTGGATGGGTGGATTTGATTTAAAAGTTGCCAAAGAAGTATTGGACCTGGATGAAGAGTGGGAACCTATCGCATTCACCCCACTGGGATATGCCCAACCCAAGCCTTTTAAGAAAGTAAGAAAACCCTTGGAAGAACTGGTGGTTTATAAATAATTAATTGGGGACGTAAATTCGGGTAAATTCGGGGACGGTTCGAGACCACTGAAAAAGTGCCCTTTTTAAATAGCC
>CAZYJA010000259.1:0-3936 GCA_964647245.1 uncultured Syntrophomonas sp.
GCCAAAGTGATATCGACATAGGACGTCCCCCTTTGCATGGCCAACAAAAAACCCGCTTTCAGACTTAGGGGTCTGAAAGCGGGTCTGTCTTTTGTGGTTATAACCAGGTCTAGTCGCCGGTGGGGATTCTCATGGCATAGAATGAACGCCATACGCAGTACAGTGCAACTGCTAAGAAAGCAAAACCGACATAGGGAGCTATATCTCTGAAAGCTTCAGAGATGGCTATTTCCATCGCCAGTAATCCAAACAGGGTCGTGAACTTAATGATCGGATTCAAAGCTACAGAAGAAGTATCTTTGAAAGGATCGCCGACGATATCGCCAACTACTGTGGATTCATGCAAGAGTGTACCTTTTTCCTTCAGGTCAACTTCCACAACTTTTTTGGCGTTATCCCAGCATCCGCCTGCATTAGCCATAAATACTGCCTGGAACAAACCGAAAACCGCTATCGAGATCAGGTAGGATACAAAAAACGATACTCGTTCTATATTCCCGCCCTGTGGAGCTGCCAGGCATGCAAAGGCCATCGCAAAGGAGAATATGGCTATAAAGATATTGAACATACCTGCTTGCGCATACTGGGTACAGATTTTTACTACTTCTTTGGAGTTTTCGAGATTGGCTTTGGCATCGCCAGCCTCATCCAGGTTAATGTTCTTCTTAATATATTCCACTGCACGGTAGGCACCGGTGGTTACGGCCTGGATAGAGGCACCGGTAAACCAGAAGATAACCGAACCGCCGCAAAGGAATCCTAATATGGTATAGGGATTGAGCAGGGTAAGAATGCTGGCTGGATCAACCCCCAAAACATTCTCAATAACTAATATCAGCGAGAAAATCATGGCGGTGGCCCCTACCACTGCGGTGCCTATTAATACTGGTTTCGCGGTGGCCTTAAAGGTATTGCCAGCGCCATCATTAGCTTCCAGATAATATTTGCCTTTTTCAAAGTCCGGCTTAAATCCGTAATTCTTTTCGATTTCTTTGTCAACGTCTTTAACTTCTTCAATCAAAGAAAGTTCATATACTGATTGGGCATTATCGGTAACCGGACCATAGCTGTCAACCGCAATGGTCACCGGGCCCATGCCCAGCATTCCAAATGCTATCAGACCAAAGGCAAAGACGGAAGAATAACTCATGATGCTGGCCGGAATCGGCAGACTGGCCCAATAGCCGCCAAACATGATGACTACGAAAACCATACCAATCCAGAAGGCGCTGAAGTTTCCTGCTACCAACCCGGACAGAATGTTTAGCCCAGCCCCGCCTTCACGGGAAGCTTTAACTACTTCAGCTACATGTAATGAGTTAGGACTGGTAAAAACTTTAACAAATTCAGGTATTAAGGCTGCGGCCAGAGTACCAAAACTGAGTATAGTTGCCAGAGTCGACCAGAAAGGAGTCAAGGCGGTTTCTATACTTGAACCCGGCCCTACTAAATAGTAAGTGAGGGCAAAGGTTACTGCAATCGATACTATGGAGGTTATCCATACCAGACTGGTAAGGGGTGATTCGAAGTCGAAATCGTCTTTAGTGCCAAATTTAGCCTGGCTGTAACCTCTATTAATATAGAAGGAACCGATGGAGGTAATAACCATCAGCACGCGAATGGCGAATATCCAGGTGAGCAGCGTGGTTTGCAGGGCTGGGGCCACTGCTAATACGATGAAGGTAACCATTGCCACTCCGGTAACGCCATAGGTTTCGAAACCATCTGCGGTCGGTCCGACGCTGTCACCAGCATTATCACCGGTGCAGTCAGCTATAACCCC
Organism: uncultured Syntrophomonas sp.; assembly: GCA_964647245.1. Taxonomy (GTDB): domain Bacteria; phylum Bacillota; class Syntrophomonadia; order Syntrophomonadales; family Syntrophomonadaceae; genus PHAA01. Next base: position 1,784 of record CAZYJA010000259.1, read on the forward strand.
AGGATTACGGGGATCATCTTCCTTGATACCAAAGGCAATTTTCATTAGATCAGCGCCGATGTCAGCAATTTTGGTGAATATACCACCGGCTATACGCAGTGCACTGGCTCCCAGGGATTCACCTATGGCAAAGCCTATGAAGCTCGCGCCGGCCAGATCACGGGGAACAAATAGTAGTATTATCAACATCATGATCAGCTCTACGCAGACTAGTACAACCCCGATGCTCATGCCAGCATCAAGTGCTATGTTCAGAAGTTTGAGTGGCTTTCTTTCCAGGGAGGTAAAAGCCACCCGGCTGTTAGCTAGGGTATTCATGCGAATACCATACCAGGCAACGCTGTAGGAACCAAGAATACCTATTACGGTCCAAAGCAGAATGAATAATACCGAACTAATTTCCATTTGCTGCAGGTAACCATAGTAGAAAGCTACACACGCGCCGATAAAAGCAAACAGTATAGCAATAAATTTTCCCTGCTGAATGAGGTAGGTCTTACAGGTTTCATAAATAATTTGTGATACATCCAGCATAACTTGGTGGGCGCGAAGCTTTTGTACCTTGGTATATTGATAAAAACCAAAGATCATACCCACTAAACAGACGCCGATACCGAATACCAGCAAATTGTTCTGTTCCGCACTTAAATCCGGAATCACAAGATTGGCCTCACTGGCCAGGGCCAGGGCCGGTGTAAGCAACATCATCGCAAAGCCTAGCAGAGCACCCAGCATTGCTTTAATTGCTTTGTTGTTTAATACAAAATCCATTTCTTTGAGTCACTTCCTTATAAAGTTGTTTTGCGAAGATCGGAGCTATTCGCGATCCTCTTACGTACGAAAAACGATGCTCGATCCACATTAGAATAGGTATGAAGGCCCCAGGGAATTAATCCCCTACAAATAGCCTTCATACCTATTGCCATTATTATGTCGACATAAGCAAGGTCTATCCGTTTTATGTAGCACGGGGGCTAAACGACGACCCCCAAATAATATGGTAGTTACACCAGGTCACAGACAATAACAATAGGCACATATACAAACTAAAGAGAATTAAAAGGTGGCCTGCATGATATGTTTACTATGCAATTTACGCGCTGAGCATTGCCACAAGCAATGTAAACAACAAAAAGAGGGCGGCCAGATAAGCCGTAATCTTTGCAAACAGTTCATCCACACCTTTTTTCTTGCCAAAAATCATATCGGCCCCGCCGGCAATACTGCCAGATAACCCAGCACTCTTGCCTTCTTGCATAAGAACGGTGAAGATAAGACCCAGAGCGCTAATGATCTGCAGCACAAGAAATATAGTTTTAACCACCTTTCATCCTCCTTTCAATTCATCTTCTAAAGCCGCATTACATTCTACCATAACTATGTCGCAAAATTCAAGATTAGGGGACTAGATTATAAAAAACTCCTTTGCCCCGATAAATTGAGAAAACATCCAATTCTTCTTCTATTCTCAGCAACCGGTTATATTTGGCAATGCGATCGGTCCGGGCTGGGGCACCAGTTTTTATCTGGCCTGCATTGAGGGCCACGGCCACATCAGCCATGGTGGAATCCTCAGTCTCGCCGGAACGATGGGAAATAACGCAGGTATAGCCATGTTTGCGCGCCATTTCAATGGTATCCAGGGTTTCGGTCAGGGTTCCAATCTGGTTTAACTTGATTAGAATACTATTACATATTCCTTCTTTAATACCTCGGGCCAATCTCTCGGTATTAGTTACAAACAGATCATCGCCGATGAGCTGTACGGTTTTACTCAAACGATCAGTGAGCTTCTTCCAGCCTTCCCAATCATCTTCACCCAGACCGTCTTCGATGCTAATTAAGGGGTATTTGTTGACCAGACCAGCATAGTACTCAACCATCTCATCGGAACTGAGGATCAGGTTATTGCTGGCCAGATGGTATTTGCCATCATCCTTGAGCAGTTCAGTAGCGGCGACGTCAATGGCCAGGAAAATATCTTTGCCGGCTTCATAACCGGCTTTTTCGATGGCTTCCAAAATAACCTCGATAGCCGCTTCATTGGAAGGCAGATTGGGCGCAAAGCCACCCTCGTCACCCACTGAAGTTGCCAGGCCTTTATCACTCAGCACCTTTTTCAAAGCATGGTAAACCTCTACTCCCATCCGCAG
>CAZYJA010000260.1:0-3888 GCA_964647245.1 uncultured Syntrophomonas sp.
TCCATTTCCTTTTGGGATATGTGTTCATATAGCGTTACCCTGGCCTGCGCAATATTAGCCGGAAAAAAGGAATGATATACCACGGTATGGTGGGCCAGGTCCGCCACCAGCTTTTCCCGCCCCAGCAAGACTAATTCCCTCCGGCTGGAATCAGTCTTACGGACTTCCTTCATAAATTCGCGATATTTACGGCCCTGCTTTTCCAGGCTCTGATAAAACTCGCGCGGTTCATCAAAAAATATCCGACTGCCCTTGGGCATATGATCCAAGAGGGTGCACTGGTTTTCATCAATTACCAGTTCATCAGCAGGACCAATTAAAATTTGGGATTCGGTATTACCGGACCGCTGGGTGTTTAAGTCAAAGCGGCGTATCGATTCCAATACATCGCCAAAAAACTCTATCCTACAGGGTTCAGGGTTTCCCGTCGGGAATATATCCACCAGGCCGCCCCGGACCGCTAATTGACCGGGACGAGTAACCGTGTCCGCCCGCTCGTAACCGGCGGCAATAAGTTTAGTTAGTAAATCGTAGACCGTTACCTCCTGGCCTATACCTAACTCCACCATGGATTTTTGCAGACTTGCCGGCGAAGCGATCTTATAGAGCAACCCTCCGGGAGTGGTAATAATAAGCGCCTGGCGGCGAGGATGAAAGAGCAGGTCGCGCAGGGTGGTGAGGCGCTCCACCTCGATTTGGGAGGTGTTTTCTTTCATAAAAACGAAATCGCGAGCTAGAAACAGGGATACTCTATCCTTACCCACTATCCCTCCCATAGCGGCGGCTAAATCATAAGCCTGTTCCTCGGTCGGCATTATACAGAGCAGCTTGCCCGGGTTCTTCCGATATATTTCGCTGAGCAGAAAAGTCCGGGCCGCCCCTGCCAATCCGCTTAACATTATGTCTTGCCCCTGTTCCAGGCAGTCCTTGATTGAACCCAACAAGTCTATATTCAAAACTTTACGTCCCCCACAACCTAAACGTGGACACCGCAAAACGGCCCCCACGCTAGAAAATATTTGGTTAAGAACTTTGGCGGCTGGCTACTAATTGTAGAAATGTTGCTTAAATGACGGAGGAGAGGCCAGACCCATTTCTATTGCACATTCATCGCACATACCCTGAACTTGCACTTCGCCTTCGCCTTCCACGTCAACCACACTGAACACTCGTTCACAGTACTCACAGATATAATAGATCTTCAAAAATGCCAAGCCCCTTCTATGTTTTTCTCATATCTTTCCATACCGGGCTGACAAATATACCTGTTTCTAAAGAACCGCAAAACAATAACTTGGATTTCGCTCCAGCGTTACCAAGTTATTATTTTGCCATTCCTAATTATATGTGTTCATCGTTTGCACTATACCGGTCGCTACCCATTTTTCCAGGGCGTCGGCCGCATATTTAATTGCTTGCCCCGATTGCTCTTTTTCATCGGCTGAAAACCGTCCCAATACCCAGTCAACTGCCTCACGTTCGGCCGGACGACCAATTCCCAGCCGCACCCGGGCAAACTCCTGGGTAGCCAATCTTTCGGCAATGGACTTCATACCCTTATGCCCGCCATTGCCACCGCCGGCCCTTATGCGGATCGTTCCCAGGGGAAGATCCATATCATCATAAACCACCATTAAATTCGCCAGATCAAGTTTGTGCCAGTGCACCAGCGGTTGTACCGATTTACCGCTTAAGTTCATAAATGTCAACGGTTTTACCAATAACACTTTTTCACTTTTAATTCTTATATGGCCGATTATGGCGTCAAACTTACACTCTTGTTTTTCCAGCGGATAACGGGAGGCCAGTTCTTCCAACACCATATAGCCTACATTATGACGAGTATTCTTATATTCTCGGCCGGGGTTACCCAGACCCACGATTATCTTCATGCCCAACCCCTAATATACTCTAATCGCCTGCTTCTTCGTTCTTCTCGATCTCGGCCTCGTCATCATCACTTTCAACGGTCGATGCTAAAATATTCGCCACCACTGCATCTGCTTCTTCCGCTACTTCGACGGTAGTCGGCAGGGGTAGATCGCCCACCACCACTTTACTGCCAATTTCCATACCGGATATATCGAAGTTCACCATTTCAGGTAAATCACCCGGCAAACAGGTCACTGGAATCTCACGCAGTATTACCTGCAGGGCTCCGCCTTTGTCAATTATTGCTTCTTCACCTACCAGGTGAATTCTAAGCATACTATTAATCTTTTGATCCATTTTGATGGCTAAGAAATCAACATGGGTAATTGCGCCGCTGATTCGATTCTTTTGGATCTCTTTTACCTGGGCCATAAGGGTTTGGGTTTGTTTCTCTCCTTCTACCTCCAGGGAGAATATGCCTCGAGTTCCCATGTGGGTGAAGATTCTGCTTAACTCTTTGCGGGCTAAAAGAACATTAAAATTTGCTTGGCCTTTGCCATAAATTACCGCCGGTACCCATTCATTACGTTTTAACTCCTTGAGATAACCAGTATTCTTGATTTCTCTTGGCTTGCATTTTAATACCTGGGTTGAAGCTGTCATAATACCACCTAATCCTTTCTGCTAAGACCCCTATCGGTTCTTAGCTCTTAATATCCTAAATAATCCCTAATAATTTATGGATATTAATCCTCAAAAAGCTTGCTGACTGATAAATCTTCGTGAATTCTTAATAAGGCTTCCCCTATCAGGGGTGCAATGGAGAGCACCGTTAGATTAGGCAAACTTTTTTCACCCAATACTGGTATGGTATTGGTCACTACGATTTCCCTAAACGGAGCCCGGGCCATTCTTTCCAAGGCCGGTCCTGAGAATACCGGGTGGGTACAGCAAACAAATACTTCGTTAGCACCTTTTTGCATCATTACCTCCGCCGCTGTACAGACTGTCCCAGCGGTATCTATAATATCATCAATCAGGATTACTGATTTACCGTCTACGTCACCGATTACATTCATAACCTCGGAAACATTGGGGGCCGGCCGCCTTTTATCAACGATGGCCAAGGGTGCTCCCAGTCGGGCTGCCAGGTCCCGGGCGCGAGTAACACCTCCCACATCCGGTGATACCACCACGGCCTTGTCACCTAATTTCTTGGCTTTAAAATGTTCGGCCAGGGTAGCTACTCCCGGCAAATGGTCAACGGGTATATCAAAAAAGCCCTGGATCTGAGTAGCGTGGAGATCCACGGCTACGACCCGGTCGGCTCCCGCCTCCACAATTAGATTGGATACCAGCTTGGCGGTTATGGGATCCCGAGCACGGGTCTTGCGATCCTGCCGGCCATAACCAAAATAGGGAATGACCGCATTTATACGCCCGGCCGAAGCTCTTCTAAAGGCATCCATCATAATGAGTAGTTCCATCAGGTTCTCATTGCCGGGTGTACAAGTGGGCTGAACCGCAAATACATCAACCCCGCGCACACTCTCGTGAATTTCTACACTTATTTCCCCGTCAGAGAAATGGGTTACCGTCGCTTTGGCAAGTGACATTCCCAGGTGTTCAGCTACCTCCCGAGCTAGATAGGGATTAGCATTTCCCGAAAATATCTTCATTCTGGCTGTCTTCATACTAACAATACCTCCATTTGGATGACGAGCATTTATCATTTTGATGTGCTCTTACTCCTCTTTTTCAGGTTCTTCTGTTCGGCCCGTTCAACCGCCAATGTGCCGGGCGGAACATCGCGGGTTATAGTAGAGCCCGCTCCGGTAACGGAATTTGCTCCCACTTTCACCGGAGCTACCAGGTTGGTATTGCTACCAATAAATACTCCGTCTTCCAAAATGGTCTCCCATTTGTTAATCCCATCATAATTACAAGTAATGGTGCCAGCCCCAATGTTAACTCCTTTGCCTACTATGGCATCGCCAACATAGCTTAAATGGGGCG
>CAZYJA010000261.1:0-3856 GCA_964647245.1 uncultured Syntrophomonas sp.
TATTGATGCCCCTGGCTTTCGCAGCTACCAGCGGTGGTATGCTGACCCTGGTGGGATCGACCCCTCCGGTACTGGTCCATGGATTAATGGTGAGTAAAAACATGCCTACTTTTGGATTCTTCGAATGGGGTTATGTTGGCTTGCCCGTTTGTATTGTATTGATTATTTATGCTTTGACAATAGGACAAACCTTAGCCAAAAAGATGTGGGCCGCTGACATTGAAGCCGAAGCCAAATCTCAGGCCGAGGTTAAGATTGAACACGTCGAACGGCCCAAAGGCCCCATGTATGCAGCCGGTGCTATATTAATGTTCTGTATTATTGGATTTATGTTGCAGCCTTCCTTTGAATCTAGTAAGACTTTCAGCTTCACACTGGGGACAGTTGCTATTACCGGTGCGATGTTGACGGTTATCTGTAGGACTATGTCCATTAATAGACTATATGAATTAACGGATTGGAACACCTTTTTTGTTTTAGCTGGGGCGATAGGTTTTGCCGCTGGCTTGGACAAGAGTGGAGCCGGAAAACTAATTGCTGATACCGCTATTAGATACGTTGGCAATTCCAGTGCGTTCATTGTGTTTGCAACGTTTAGCTTGGTAGGACTTATATTGACCCAGATGATGTCCAATACGGCAACCACCGCGATGATGGCTCCTATCGGGATATTTGTGGCTAACGGCCTAGGATTCAGCCCCCTGCCGCTTTTGATGGGTTTGGCTTGCGCTTGCGCAGCAGCTTATATGACTCCGGTTGGAACTCCGCCTAATACAATCGTGCTGGGACCTGGTAAATATAACTTTATGGATTATATAAAAATGGGCGGTTTGTTCCAATTGATCAGTTATGTCATGATAATTGCAATCGTCCCCATGATTTGGCCTTTATAATTATAAGCATTTAATGGACAACCAATTGGCCTGATAGTTGATCTGGCTTGTTCATTGGTCCTTATTCTTCGAATATACCGGCTAATAATTAGAGAAGGAGTATTATAAAATGGAGTTATTACAAGGCATGTGGCAATCCATGGCATTTGACAACCTCTACTGGGGAAATTATGTTATGTGGATTATCGCGTTTATCTTTTTGTATCTGGCTATTAAAAAGAATTTTGAACCCCTTTTACTATTGCCCATAGCGTTTGGTATTCTCTTAGTAAATCTACCCTCAGAAATTATGTTGCCGGGTGAAGGTTTGCTCTGGCGTTTTTACCATTATGGTGAGGAGTGGGGCGTAATTCCTCCCCTGATCTTCCTGGGCATTGGCGCTATGACCGATTTTGGTCCGGTTATTGCTAATCCCAAGACCCTCCTTTTGGGTGCAGGCGCGCAGGGTGGTGTATATGTAACTTTCTTTGGAGCTCTGTTACTGGGTTTCAATGTTAACCAGGCTGCTGTTATTGGTATTATCGGCGGTGCTGACGGTCCGACCACTATATTCCTGGCGGCTAAATTAGCTCCGGAAATGATGGGCATATGCGCAGTTGCGGCCTACTCCTACATGGCATTGGTGCCGGTTATTCAGCCGCCGGTTATGAAATTCCTTACTACTGAATCCGAAAGAAAGATTCGGATGAAATCTTTACGCAAAGTTTCCAAACTGGAAAAAATACTTTTTCCTATAATTACAGTTATAATTATTTCCCTGGTGGTACCGGATGCTGCTGCCCTGATGGGGATGTTCTGTTTAGGTAACTTGATGAAGGAATCCGGAGCGGTAGATCGTCTCAGCAATACTGCCCAAAATGAATTAATGAATATAGTTACCATTTTCTTAGGGATATCGGTTGGTGCTACTATGCCAGCGGAAGTATTCTTAACTTCGAAGGTAATAGGGGTATTTCTACTAGGTTCGGTGGCCTTTGCTTTTGCTACCGGTTGTGGTATATTCCTGGCCAAATTCATGAATCTGTTCCTCAAGGAGAAGATAAATCCCTTAATTGGAGCGGCGGGAGTTTCGGCCGTGCCGATGGCAGCTCGGGTAGCGCATAAAGTTGGAGCTGAAGCCGATAAGAGAAACTATTTGTTAATGCATGCCATGGGTCCCAATGTAGCTGGGGTTATTGGTACAGCTGTGGCCGCCGGTATGTTTATTAGTGTTTTAAAGTAACTTCTACGGTCATTGAGCCTTAATTAAACAGCTTTAATTGACTGAAGAATAATGAGTAAAACCGAATTTATCGAGAATGGTATGGTATTCCGTAATCTATTGAACGATTATGATTCCACTGCATTAAGCCCTCTTTTTGCAGTGGAATTATTTTTGTATATTTAGAAGATTGATTAGAACTTGGGTCTAATAAGTTATAATTATAGGATCAGCAGAAAAGGTGAGGTATCGCGCCAAAACTTTGGGGATAAGCTTGATGATATACGGTTATGATTCATACTATTATAATATACTAAGATAGAACCAAACCTTGTTAATATGCCATTTTGGAAAGGAAGAACTTTATGCAAGAAAAATTAGCCGGGGTCAATAGCATTATGGAGGCCTTGAGAGGCAAACGCAAAGTGCACAAAATATATGTGCAAGAGGGACGGGCCGGCAAAAAAGTGGAGGAATTAGTGCGGTTGGCCCAAAAAAAAGCGATATTTGTGCAATATGTGGAGAAGCAACGCCTGGATGAGATGTATACGACCAGCAATCACCAGGGGATTGTTGCTCAGGTAGACAGCTACCAGTATGCTGAGGTCGATGAGATGCTTGAGAGGGCGGCTATAGCCAGTAAAGATCCATTCCTGCTAATTTTAGATGGAATCGAGGATCCCCAGAATATGGGCTCGATTATCCGTACCGCTGAATGTGCGGGGGTGCAAGGAGTTATAATCCCGCAACATAATTCCTCCGAAATAACTGCTGCCGTAGCCCGGGCTTCAGCTGGGGCAGTAGAGCACATCCCCGTGGCCCGGGAAACCAATCTGGTAAATTGCATAAAGCGATTAAAGGAAAAGGGATTATGGGTGATCGGTGCCGATATGGAGGGAAGCAGTGATTATTTTGAGTGTAAAATGCCCAGCCCCACCGCGTTGGTGATTGGCGGGGAAGGCCGCGGGATCAGGAGGCTGGTGCGGGAAAATTGTGATTTATTAGTTAAAATTCCTATGCTGGGGTCGATTCAATCCCTGAATGCTTCAGTCGCCGCAGCTTTAGTAATGTATGAGGTGCTGCGTCAGCGAAGAGATAAATAGATAGCTTGACTTATTTAGGTTTCAGTGGTTATAATAAAATCGTCTTATATTGCGATTAAATATTGGAGGCGATCGAATGCTTAGTTCTGTCGCTGCTAAAGAGTTCTGTAATATATATGCTGAGGTACCTGATGAGGAAACTGTAGAATTAGCTCAGCAAGGGGAACAATTTGCAGTAGAGTTTCTTGTTGATAAGTACAAGAATTTTGTGAGAGCCAAAGCGCGGTCGTACTTTTTAATAGGTGCGGATCGTGAAGATATTATTCAAGAAGGCATGATTGGGCTATTTAAGGCCATTCGCGATTATCGGGTGGACAAGCTTACTTCGTTCCGGGCTTTTGCCGAGCTTTGCATTACCAGGCAAATCATTACGGCCATTAAAACCGCCACCCGGCAGAAACATATTCCTCTCAATTCTTACGTATCTTTAAACAAGCCTATTTATGATGAAGAGTCGGATCGCACCCTTATGGATGTAATTACCACCCATAGAATCACCAATCCTGAAGAAATCATAATTAGCCGGGAAGAATTTGTATTTATTGAGAAAAAAATGGGTGAAATATTGAGCTCTCTGGAATGGAAAGTCTTAATGTCTTATCTGGAAGGAAAGTCTTACCAGGAGATATCGGTGGATCTTAAGCGCCATGTTAAATCGA
>CAZYJA010000262.1:0-3855 GCA_964647245.1 uncultured Syntrophomonas sp.
AAGGGAAGTATTTAGATGCAATGGTTGATTGATACCTTAATATGGTTGCCGGCTATTCTGATTGCCTTGACCTTTCATGAGTATGCGCATGGCCTGGTAGCCGATTGGCTAGGAGATCGAACTCCTTATCATCAGGGCCGCCTGACTTTAAATCCCTTACCGCATATAGATTGGGTAGGATTTTTAATGCTTATTATTTTTAAATTCGGATGGGCCAAACCAGTACAGGTTGATCCCCGCAACTTTAAAAATGTCAGCATGAAAACGGGAATGATGCTGGTATCATTGGCCGGACCAGGAATGAATATAATTTTGGCTTTTCTGGGAATGGTGGCTCTCAAATTCCTCATTCCCCAGCAGGCGGGCGAGTGGGCCGGTTTATTTATCCCCATGTTAAAGCCTTTGGTATATATAAACCTCATCCTGGCCGCCTTTAATCTGATCCCAGTGCCGCCTTTGGATGGTTCGAAAATTCTGGCTGGGATTTTGCCTGATGCGGGAACGCAGCTGATGTACTCTCTGGAGCAATATGGGCCGCTCATTCTGATGTTGCTGATTGTTACCAATATGGTAGGCCAAATTCTCTGGCCTTTGGTTAATTTTTTGTATGCAATTTTGCAAGCAATTGTTTTTTAAAGCTCGGGGAATGGGAGGAGCAGCATGAGTTACCTGGTTAACCTGGATAAATTCTACGGGCCGTTGGATTTGCTGCTGTATCTGATTGAAAAGGACCAAATGGACATATATGATATACCGATAGCCCATATTACCGATCAATATATGGACTTTATTAAAGTTTCCGGGCACATAGACCTGGATAATGTAGGCGAATTTCTTATTATGGCTTCATATTTATTGAATTTAAAGTCAGGCCTGCTACTACCTGATTTAGCCCGGGAAGATCAGGAAGAATCGGATGTTTCCGACCCCCGGGAGGAATTGGTCTATCGGTTATTAGAGTATAAAAAATATAAGCTGGCTGCGGAACAATTAGCGATTCGATTTAATGATGATTTGAACCGGGTCTATTTTCGTAATGGTCAGAGTGAGCTGGTCTGGGGAGACCGAGAAATTAGCAGTAGCCTAAATTCTTTAGTGCGGGCCTGGTATGGAGTTAGGCAGAAACAGACTTCGCCGTCGGAATATAGCGTGCCGCAGAGCGATATTAATGTGGGGGAAATGATGGATATCATCCTGAGGGCGTTACCGCCCAGCGGCCAAACCTTAATTTTTAGGGATATTTATGCGGCTGTTTCCACCCGCAGGCAAGTCCTGGCATATTTCCTGGCCTTACTGGAGTTGATTCGCCTGCAAAAAGTCGAGGCCATACAAAAAGAAAAATTCGGAGAGATACAACTATTTGTACGGGTGGCGATTGACAATGTTAATGAGGGATGAGATTAAAGCAGCGGTTGAGGCTATTCTCTTCATCAGCGGCGAGCGCGTAGGCAAGGAAGAACTTATGGAACTGCTTAACCTGGGTGAGGATGATTTAATGCAAATTATGCGTGAAATGATCGTTGCTTATGGACAAATGGAACGGGGTATTCAGATATTGGCGATGGATGGCGGCTATATTATGGGAACCAAGCCTGAGTATACCCAGGTGGTGAGCAGGATGGGCAAGAATCCCAGCCGCAGGTTGTCGCCGGCAGCTCTGGAAACGCTGGCCATAATTGCTTATCGTCAACCGCTAAGTAAAGCTGAGATTGAACAAATCCGCGGGGTGAAAACGGATCGGGTCATTGCCACCCTCTTGGAAAGAGGTTTAATTAAGGAGTTGGGTAAAAGGGCTGTGGCTGGGAAGCCTATGCTTTATAGTACTACTCACGAATTTCTGAAATTATTTGCGCTAGCAAGTCTGGATGATTTGCCTATTCTCGAAGATGTCGGTCCTCTGCCGGAATAGGGTGGCCCAGGCTGATTCCCACTTAAGTCAAACTACAGGGAGGAAAAAACGTGTTCGAGCGATCATTGGAGGAAGAAATAAAAATAAAAGCCCAGGAGCATAGAAAACTGGCTAAATACATGAGCAGTACCGAGGAATTGGTAGAGGAACAGATCCGTAAAGCCCAGGCCCGAGGTGATTTCGACAATCTCAAGGGAGCCGGCCAACCCCTGGATCTCTCCGAAAATCCCTTCGAACCTGAGGATATGCGTATGGCCAATCGGATTTTAAAAAATAATGATTTTACTCCCTACTGGATTCAGTTGGGCAAAGATATCGATGCCGCTACCGAGAGACTATGGCAGGAAGTAGCCGAGTTCCAACGCTACACCCTGGCGTTTATTAATGAAAAGCATGTGGCTATTACCATAAACAGGTTCGAAAAGAAGAAAGCCAACTTTTTCTTTGAAAAAAGATTGGAATTGGAGAAACTTAAAAAAAAGATCCTGGATTATAATCTGCAATGCCCTACTTTTCGCATGGGCAGGCCTAATATCGAAGTAGATGAGGAAATGGACAAAGTGACAAGCGCTATTGAAAAGGTGATTGCCGATAGAATTCTCCCTTAATGTATAAGCCTGCACCGGCAGGGAATCATATGGAAAAACGGGAGAATTTACATGACCTTTTGGATATTGATAATTGCGCTGCTCTTTATCACTATTGGTTTGTGTTTATATATAAGGATTGAAATTATTCTAAGAATTCAGGAGAACGATACTTATCAAGGCATATCACTGCTGGTAGATTCCCGCTTTTATAAAGCCCACAAAAAGTATGATTATACCGACCCTAATCTGCGCCTGTTTGAATCACTTCTTATAGCAGCTATTGAACATTACCAGGCTGGCAAAGACCATCCGCCTGAACCGCCTGATCTTATGGGAATAATTAAGCAAATAGTAATTGGTTTTCCCATACGCAGCCTTTATGAGCTTAGCCGCGGCACGGATATGGTCAAGACCTTGATCGAGCACGTGATCGTCGAAAAACTGGAATGGGTAAGTCTGGTGGGCGGCAAGGATGCTCTTTATACGGCGCTTGGCACCGGCATGTGTTGGTCGGTAAAGGGAATGCTGATCAGCTTTCTAGGTAGTCAGTGCAATCTGCACCGGATTTTATTGGATGTCAAACCGGACTTTGCAAATCCCGGCTTTTCTAGCAACTTTAAATGCATATTAAAGATTAGATTGGTACACATTATTATTATAGAAACCCATGCAATTGCAATAAAAGTCAGGTGGTGTATGAATGGAAACACAGCAGGAGCAGCAGAGCCATCCCATTGAAGGATTAATGAAAACCGCCATGCAGAGCATAAAAGAGATGGTAGATGTCAACACCGTGGTGGGTGATGCGGTGGAGACCAACGATGGCAGCATTATTATACCCATTTCCCAGGTTGCCTGTGGATTTGCAGCAGGTGGAGGAGAATACGAAGTGGAAGGCCCCGGTCGGGAAGTAGAATTCCCCTTCGCTGGCGGTAGTGGTGCAGGCGTTTCGGTTAAGCCGGTGGGTTTCCTGGTAGTCAGGATGAATGATGTCCGGCTAATTTCGGTAGCCGGCAATCCTTTGGCTGAGCGGGTTGTAGATATTGCCCCGCAAATAATCGATAAAATTGAGAGCATGATGGAGAAAAGAGGTAAAAACCGACCCGAATCTATGACCAATACAGTTCAATAAGGGTTCACAATCCCCAGTCTTCCCGTCAGTCCTAATAACACTGCAGTCCGGTGTAATGCCGGACTGTTCTATTTTTCTGACCCTCCTCATACCCTTCTAAAAGAGCTTAATCAGTCTGGGGAAGTACGAGAGGGGTGAAAAACATGTTGAATTTGATTTGGCTTTTGCTTTTAGCCTCAGGAATTGTCGTAGCGGCCCTGGGTGGTCAGGTGGAAGTAGTCACT
>CAZYJA010000263.1:0-3854 GCA_964647245.1 uncultured Syntrophomonas sp.
TCCTTTTTTTATGCCCTTTTTGTCACTCGCCCTTGGATTCGTGCTAAGATCGAGCTGCCCTCATTGGGGAAAAATCTGAGGATAAAGCCTATTGGTTGTTATAATTTGGTATAATAAACTATATTTATAAATAACAACTAAATATACCTGACCAGGGGGGATGTTTTATGATTAACCTAACAGAAAATGTCAGGCAATTGGGAAATAGGCATTTTAATTTTTTTGTGGTTGGACAAAAGGAAGCGGCCCTAATTGAATGTGGAGTATCCGCTGGGGTTAGTAGTCTAAGTAGGCAATGGGGGAAAATCGAAAATAAACCGGCTATTCATTACTTGGTTGCTACGCATGCTCATTTTGACCATGTCTGCGGTATTCCTGCTTTGCGGGATATGTTTCCGCAGGCTCAGGTATTAGCTAGTGAAGAGGCTCAGAGAGTATTGAGTAAAACTAAAATCATAAACAATTTCTTGGCGCAGGATGCCAGGATGTCTGCGGTTCTGCTGGCTGAAGGGGTGATAGCAGATAAAATTGCATCACCGTCAGTAGACGTAATTACCGTTGATCAAACTCTACAAGAAGGGGACACTATTGACCTGGAGGATGATCTCTCCTTGCAAGTTATAGCTGCTCCTGGTCATAGTCCCTGCAGTTTGGCTTACTACTTGCCTAATGACCAGGTTATGTTTTTGTCGGATGCAGGTGGTTTTCAAATATCCGATGAAGATTTGTTTCCGATATTTTTTCAGGGCTATGAGATGTATATAGAAACTATAAAGAGGTTAATGAGTTTTCCGACTAGAATGTTAGCCATTGCCCATGAGAGGGTTTGGGTAAGATCTGAGATCGAGAATTTTTATCGGCGGGCTTTAGCATCAGCTCAAAATGCTTATGCCAATATTGAGACTATGCTAAACCAGGGTATTGCTGAAGATATCATGAAACAAACCTTGTTTTCATATTATTACCGGGGCAATCTGCAAATTTATACCCCTGCAAATATCAATGGCTGTATAGACCTTCTGATTCGCCGCGTAAAGGAGTCTCTATAGGCTGATATAGCGGTAGGATCATAAAGGGTCCAGCTGTAAATAAGCGACGATCCAGTGGCCTTCTTGATGGATGGTGGTAATAAGATACAGGTACTGGTCTCCCGGAGCGTAACAATCGGTGTATATCCGTTGTATTTGCATGGTATCCGGAGATACCCGCTTAATACTGAGATATTGTCTGTCGCTCTCGGTTATTATCGGAATTGAATCGGTAGCGATAACTGCCATTTTATTATGTTCGGGTAACCATTGCAGGTAACTGCCAGTCATAGCAGCGGCCAGGGCTGGACTAAAACCTCCCCGGAGATATGCCGCAGCCGAATCAGGGTCGATGACGTGCAATGATACCTGATGATCATTATAAGGATATACATCATGCAGCAGTGAGTTATATAGGGCATAATCAGCAACAATATCCTGAAAAACCTCGTTGAAGCCAGCTCTGGGGAGTTGATCATTGAGGACAGGTGCCAGGGCTGGTGATGCAGAGAGTAGTATCATTAATGTAGTACTGGCAATCACAGCGAAAATTCGTAGCATTAATGTCTCCTTAACCATATCGGATGAAAACAGTATAACAGTATGGAAAAAAATTACAATAATAAATGTTCGTCTAGTTATGCTTTAAGTGGCCGATATGCACCATATAGGCAAAAAAAAAGACCAGTTTCCCGGTCCCTAACGATGACAATGACGAATCTCGGCGTTAGTATTAAAGAAACCCGGCCTGATTGGCTGCCTTAATAGCAACAGCCAGGAGCAGCAGTAGTCTTTTATACTTCGTGGAAACATAAGGCCAGCAACCCTGGGCCGGTATGTACGCCGAGGGCTGGGCTAATGTCTGCGAAAATAATTTCCTTGACATTGGCAAGCTTGCTTAACTGGGCGAACATCTTCTCGCCTTCCAACTTGGCACCACCGTGCAGAACTGCCAGGTTGAAGGGGCGGTTACCCACTTTTTCTTCAATGACCTGCATCAGCCGCTCAATTGATTTATGACGTCCGCGGACTTTGGCATAAGTGAAGTAGGTTCCCTCCGGATTTACTGAAATAATTGGTTTCAAATTTAGCAATTCGCCTAACATTCCGGCCACCTGGCCAATTCGCCCACCTTTACGGAGATATTCAAGGGTTTCCAGTACATAGAAGGCATTCAACTTGGGCTGCAAAATCTTGGCTTTTTCCAGGACCTTTTCGAAACTGAGGCCCCTGGCAATATTACGAGCAGCATCCAGAACCAGCCAGCCGGTAGCCATACATAAGGTCAGCGAGTCTAATACTTCAATGACAATATCATCAAAATCGCGAGCCGCCAGTTTCATTGCCTGATAGGTGCCGGATAAACCGCTGGATAAGGTGATAGCCAGTACGTGGGTATATCCTTCCTGGCGAACGTCTTCGATAGCCGCTTTTATTTCCTGTAAATTGGGCTGAGAGGTAGTCGGAATTTCCCCCGGCATACGGTTGTAAACATCCATCGGCTGAATGTCGATCCGATCGGAGTACTGGCGATCCGGATATATTACTTTAAGGGGCAATATTCTGATACCAAACTCTTCAATAAATTTTGCAGGCAGATCACAGGCGCTGTCAGCAATCAAAGCTATTTTTTCTGTCAATATCAACACTCCTTTGCAAACAAGGTGTTGTTCGAATGGCAACACATCAGTTAACATCATTTTAGAGGATTTACCGCAATTAGGCAAAAATATTCTGGTCAGTTAATGACCCCCGTCATCTTGACAGCAAATACCTAATTAAGTAGAATTGATAAGTAAAGTAAATATGCTTTACACTAGGAGTATGAGTTATATGCTGGAGAAAATAAGCCATGTAGTGTTGCTGAAGGATTTCTACGGACCTTTGCTAACTGCAAAACAGCAGAATGTATTGAACTTGTATTATGAAAATGATTTATCCTTTTCCGAAATTGCTGATGACATGAATACTAGCCGGCAGGCAGTTTACGATATGGTAAAAAAGGCAGAAAGTCTTTTAGAGCAATATGAGCAAAAATTAGGTTTGGTGGAGAGGTTCCAAATAATGCGTGGTCGTTTAAATGAATTATCCTCCTTGCTTGGTGGAGAGATTGATCAAGGTAAAGCGACCCAGGCGACTGAAATTTTACGAGAAATTTCCCGGCTACTGTAGGAAAAGGGGTGGAATTGTGGCGTTTGAAGGATTATCAGACCGACTGCAAGAGGTTTTTAGAAAACTGCGTGGCAAAGGTAAAATATCAGAAGATGACGTGAAAGTAGCCATGCGTGAAGTAAGGCTGGCCTTGTTGGAAGCTGACGTTAATTATAAAGTAGTTAAGCAATTTGTGGCCACCGTAAGTGAGAGAGCAGTAGGTCAGGAAGTACTGCAGAGCGTTACTCCTGGTCAGCAAATTGTTAAGATAGTTCATGACGAGATGAGCAACCTTATGGGGGAAGCTGAAAATAAATTACTCATGTCCCCCAAGCCACCTACGATTTTTATGGTAGTTGGGTTACAGGGGGCTGGTAAAACTACTACCGTGGCCAAGCTGGGCAAAAGTTTAATCAAGCTCGGCAGGCGTCCCTTATTGGTAGCTGGGGATATATATCGACCTGCAGCAATTAAACAGTTGCAGGTACTGGGAGAGCAAATAGGTGTTCCGGTCTTTTCGCAGGGTCTGGTCAATCCAGTTGGGATTGCCAGGGACTCGGTGGAGTTTGCGAGGATAAATAACCGGGATGTTGTAATAATAGATACAGCTGGCCGACTGCACATTAATGAAGAGCTAATGGATGAGCTAAAGCAAATTAAAACATCTTTGGAACC
>CAZYJA010000264.1:0-3852 GCA_964647245.1 uncultured Syntrophomonas sp.
GAGGGCATTTGCGGATAGTTTGGTAATGATAAAAGAGGCCGGGATAGATGATAAAGTGGTCGCCTTAAAATCGTTGGAAGCCATAAAAGACTTGGGTAACGGTCAAGCCACCAAGCTGATCATTCCAGGTGATTTGGCGGGACTGGGCGGAGTATTTGCAGCCCTGAAAGAAGTTGTCGCTGACGCTCCTGCGAAAGCCTCTAAATAGTCTTAAGTAGATTGCCATTGAAGCAGGGCCTTATTCCGCAGATAATACGGAATAAGGCCTTTTTTATTGATTTGGTAGTAAGTGATATTCAGAAATTGTTCAGCATTCATTAGCTTTCGTGAAAGTGGAATAGAATAATAATTTAATTCGGTTGGGGGATGAATATTATTGCCGCTCGGAGGCGGACTTAAAGAAGTGCCTGAGTCTGGTCTAGACGAATACTGCGACAGTAAAATGGTAGAAAAGTTATCTAAATACATTGCTATTTAGGGTCGTATAAAGGTACAATCATAGCAACAACAGAGTATTTCTGGCAAGATTGAACAGGAGGCAATTATGTTTAATATTGGACCATGGGAACTGGCACTTATTCTTTTAGTTGCTTTGATTGTGGTTGGACCTGGCAAGCTGCCGGAGGTGGCTAAATCCATTGGTAAAGGCATCAGCGAATTTAAAAAGGTTACCAGTGGTTATAAGAAAGAGTTTCAAGATGCAATGGATGGGATAGAGGAGCCCATTAAAAAATTGGCTGACGAAATACCCAAGGTTAAGGACCAGGAAATTGTTTTGACCGAGGCAGCACCCGTATTGGAGAAGAAAGAAGATAAAGAACAATAGGGTTTGGCCGCTGAATAAAAAACGGTGACACCAGCCAAAAATAATGTTATTATAGAAGCTACTGAAAAATTCATATGCTCTTATCCAGAGAGGTGGAGGGACTGGCCCGATGAAACCCGGCAACCGACTGTATGGTACGGTGCCAAATCCTGCAGGATAAATCCTGAAAGATGAGAGGGGACTATAAGAATGAGCCCTCTTTGTAAGAAGAGGGCTTTTAATTTTTGGATACTATAAGGGAGTGGTTTTATGGCGGTAGACCTGGCAGCTTTATTGAAAGAAAGAGTTCTGGTGATGGATGGGGCCATGGGCACCATGCTGCAGCAAAGAGGCATGAAGCCAGGACAATGCCCGGAACTGTTCGGGATCGAGTATCCAGCGGTCTTGGCAGATATTCATCAGCAATACCTGGAAGCAGGGGCTGATATATTAGAAACCAATACCTTTGGCGGGAATCGATTTAAACTGGCCGAATATGGCCTGGACGATCGAATGGAAGAAATAAACTCCGAAGCGGTGGGTATAGCTCGAAAAGTGGCCAAGGGGCGCGCCCTGGTAGCAGCCTGCATTGGCCCGACGGGGAAGCTTTTGAAGCCCATGGGCGATATGGAATTCGATGACTTATATAATGTTTTTCGAGATCAGGTAATAGCCTGTGAAAGAGCAGGAGCCGACTTAATTTCCATTGAGACTATGAGTGATATTGGGGAAATGCGAGCCGCTTTAATTGCCGCTAAGCACCATAGTCGTCTGCCGGTGATTGCTTATTTAACCTTCGAGGCCGGGGGCAGAACCATGATGGGGACCGATCCGCTGACGGCTATGATCATCATGGATGCCTTGCAACCATTGGCGATGGGTGCCAACTGCTCCGGCGGGGCTCGCGAACTTCTGCCGGTTATTCAGGCTATGTCTAAATACACCAGGAATTTTCTTGCGGTCGAGCCAAATGCCGGCCTGCCCCGGCTGGTTGGCGATAAAACAATCTTCCCGGACACCCCGGAGGAAATGGCTGAATATGCCCTGCGGTTAAAAGATGCCGGAGCTAATATTATTGGCGGTTGTTGTGGAACCACCCCCCAGCATATACAGGCCATGGCTGGGGTGCTTAAAGGTCTATCGCCAGCGCGCCGGGATGGTCAGAAATATTTCGCCTTTGCCTCCCGCAGCCATAACTTTTTCATTGGTCCCGGTCACCCCCTGGCAATGATCGGCGAGCGGATTAATCCCACCGCGCGTAAAAAGTTAGCTCAGGACATTAAGGATGGCAAGATGCAGGTGGTGGTTGAGGAAGCTAAAAAACAAGCTCCTTTGGCCCCGATGCTGGATGTGAATATGGGAGTTCCCGGCATAAATGAGCCCCTGGCGATGAAGCAAGCGGTAATGGCTATCCAGGCTGCCCTGGACATTCCCGTATCCATTGATTCCACTAACCCGGAGGCAATGGAAGAGGGCTTGAAGAATTTTGTGGGTCGCCCCCTGATTAATTCTACTACCGGTGAAGATAAGCATCTGGATGTAATCCTACCTATGGCCAAAAAGTATGGGGCGGCAGTTTTAGGACTGTGCCTGGATGAGAAGGGGATTCCGGAGCACGCGGCGGAACGTTTTCAGGTAGCTAAGAAGATTTACCGACGGGCCCAGGAGTACGGTCTGCGCGACGAAGATATTTTTATTGATTGCCTGGTCAAAACCGCCAGTGCTGAGCAATATCAGGTGATGGAGACCATAGAGACCTTACGCCAAGTAAAAGGGGATTTAGGCTTGGGTACAGTTTTGGGGATTAGCAATGTTTCGCATGGCTTGCCCGCCCGGGAGATTTTAAATTCTACATTTCTGGCTATGGCCTGGGCAGCCGGTTTGGATTTGCCGATTCTGAATCCTTTCGATGCGCGGATGATGGATGTGAATCGGGCGGCCGCGGTGTTAATGAACCGGGATATAAATAGCGCCGATTATATTGCTCGGTATAAGGATTATAAATCGGGGGGAGAAAGTACATCCCCAGCTATGCGGCATCCGGTTTGTGCCCGGTGTAATATTCCCGACCAATTACAGGTCGAGGGTCCAGAGGGGGTAAAAGCTCTTCCGGCTAAGGCCACCGAGCCTGATTCTAAACTACCCGATAATTCGATGCGGGAAATTCTCCACCGGGCGGTGTTAAATGGAGAACGTGACAATATCGAGGCTCTAGTCAAGCAGGCCTTACACGATGATAAAATACCAGCCCTGGATATTGTTAATCAGGCTTTAATTCCGGGGATTGAGGAAGCCGGCGAATTGTATGATCGCAAACAATATTTTCTGCCTCAGTTGATGATGGCGGCTGAAACCATGAAAAAGGCTTTTGCGATCGTAAAACCCCACTTAGCCAAGGATACGCAGGAGGAGGCCGGAGTTATTGTGATTGCTACCGTCGAAGGTGATATCCACGACATTGGCAAGAACATAGTGACCATTATGCTGGAAAACTATGGCTTTCGGATGATAGATTTAGGCAAAGATGTGACTGCCGCAACCATACTCGCCGCAGCTGAAAGTGAGAATGCTGATATAATTGGCCTAAGTGCCTTGATGACCACAACCATGCCCCGTATGCAGGAAGTGATTGAGGGGGTTAAAAACAAGGGCCTGCGTTGCCGGGTTATGGTAGGGGGAGCGGTTTTAAATCAGGAATATGCTGATCGAATAGGTGCCGACAGCTATTCACCGGATGCCCGCGCCGCAATTCAGGACGCGCAAAAATTAATGAGTTTGTTTGTTAAGTAATCATGAAATGGTTAGTGGAGATTTTGTGATGCGAATATTAGGGAGGATGTGACATAGTGGCGGCAAAGAAAAGTTACGAGGAAATTAATGAGAAAATTAGGCGGGGGGAAGCAGTGGTTGTGACAGCCGAAGAGGTAATTGGTGTGGTAGCCGAAAAGGGCTATGCGAAGGCAGCCCAGGAAATAGATGTAGTTACCACGGGAACCTTCGGCGCCATGTGTTCATCGGGAGCCTTTATCAATTTTGGGCACGCCAAC
>CAZYJA010000265.1:0-3850 GCA_964647245.1 uncultured Syntrophomonas sp.
CAGGTCAGAGAAGTGTTCGAGTACATCAGCCGCAATAATTACATCATAGGCAAGTTTAGTATTGAAACTGCTTATATCCGCACATATCACGTTAATATTATGCAAATCGTAATATTGGATAACTTTTTCTACATCGGAGGTATCCAGATCTATTATGTCAACGGAATCAAATAAATGGCTTAAAGGCTTACACAGCATACCGCTTCCCCCGCCAAAGTCTAAAACCTGCTGGCGATTTTGGGCGTAAATATCCAGCAACTGTATTATGGACTCCAGCCGTTGCCAGAAAATGTCCCTGGCCAGGGGATTAGGGTGGACATATACATTTCTTTCATTGTCTATATTGGTGATGTTGCTTAGAATTTGGGGGGTAATTCTAACTGGTGCATAACCTATGTTCTTCACCTAAGTTCATCCCTTCATTAACATCAATTATTTTATAGATAACAAATGATTCTGCCAGGTTCGGTGGTAAACTGATTTCTTCCAAGAAGCCCGGTTTATCACCGGCGATTAGACGTTCATAAAAGGTAGATGTATGGTGGGTTTTATTATAGAAATTTTTCTCGGCTGATTGCGGGCACAATATGAGCAGATCGATGAATCTTTGAGCCAGCATTTCTCTAACCTGTTCACGGTCATTGGCGGCCATAACTTGATAAGTATAGAGTATTCCCTGGTGATTACGATGATAAGGTCCAGCTATAACATTAAAATTAGTCCGGTATAATATTTCTGGACCAAAATCTAAAAAAGTCAGAATGGTGTCAGCTTGCGGATAATTTGCCTGGTAAGCGTTCAAATAACTGCTTAAGGCTTTTAAATCAGGGCTCAAAGTATCGTTAGGGGCAGGGTGGTATAAGGAGGAGGCTCCGATACCAATGCCCGGTAGACCTAATATGAATAACAATAATGTCCCTACCCGAACTAAAGCTTTGGATGAAGCAGCCAAATTTGAATTGGTAATACGGCTTAAGACATCATCCAGGAATACCGCCAGCAATATTATAATGATGATCAGAAGATAATAGTCCATACGAATCTGGTATATTCCCAGGGGCAGAAAAATGGCAAAACCGCAGGATATAGGAATCAGTAAATTTAAGTTGCTGGCAAATTGCTTTTTAGCCACTAAATAAACCAAATATAGCAAGAACAGAATAATTGATCCGATTATTACTATCTTATGATAGGGGTCCGAAGCCCACAGAGGTCGAATTTCCATGACTTTACTAAGCCAAATAGGTACAATATCCGGGTTGATTCCGGCTAAGGGACCTTTATAAAAAGCCGGAAAAATCAGCCAGATAATGAATCCACTGCCCATAATTATTAATACAGTTCGGATGAGTTTGGAGATAATAGAGGAATTTTTTATGATTGTTAATAAATAAGCAGCTAGTACTGCCTGCATGAAAACGAAAAGATGGGCAATCGATATTTTATCATATTCAACCACAAACAATGCGGATAGGGGTCTTTCGATAAAAAGAAAAACTGCTAAGCATATAAATATGGATAAACTAAAAAGCAGAAGTTGGCGGGCATAGGACTCTCCTCGAATAACCCATAAAACTCCCAGGGCCAAAAATATCATTATTATCGCGAAAATAGTCTCCACACTTACCCAGAGGGATAAAGCGGCAATAAATCCACTGAGTAAAACGTGCCTGTTCCGCTGGGGTTGTCCAACCATTCTAAACAAGCCACCCAATAAAAGAACAAACAATAACATTAATAGGCTATGATGGTCAGGTCTGCCAAGTAGAAAAACTTGTATAAGTACAGTATGGGCAATAAATAACAGCCACAATAGTCGTCGGCTGTTTCTGTTTAGAACCGATCGGGTTGCCCAATAAAGAGCCAATATACAACCGATCCCCAATATAGGACTAATCATGATGCCCCAGGTCAGCAATCCCGGTTGAAATCCCAGGAAGGGGGTTAAAAAATAGGCTCCGGCTAGCAATATAACATCAAGTGGACGGGTCCAATGAAGTTCGTCTCCATAAGGATAATTATTTCTATGAATTACCGAGTCATACCAATCACCAGTTTCCGCCAATTGCTCCACTCTCACCAGCCGCATATAGGTATCTGTGTCTACTAAATCAGCATGCTGCGATTCGGAAAAGCCCTTGGTATATATGACCCCATGAATCAGTAAGAACATAAATACTACTATCAAAAAGTATGGTGCAAATTCATTTTTCGCTTTGGTATTGGTCACGCTATTACCTGCCATTTTTATTGCTGTAGATATGATTAAATATTCGGCTTTAGATTACAATTGTCCTTTAAAAAAATAAAAATGTAGGCTAAATATCCTAAGAAGCCCAATAGTTTTACACAAAGAACGGATCTGATATTCTATTCTCGCGAATTTAACATCAGATCCGTTACTTAGGATGATAAATATTCATTTGTTTTGTCATTACTTATAGCTCCATAATGGGGCCACCGTGGTTGTAGAAGTAAGCCAATTTCTCATTCAGATAATCCACCGTATATTCTTTAGTCTCGTCATTGGTTTTGATATTCAGGTAAATAACCTCTGCTCCCTTACTGAGGACAGCTGCCTTATTGTACCGATCGTTATAAAGTGTACCTGTAGACTCAATCTTTCTCGCAACGTTCATTATGTTGCACCTCCTTTAATCTTTTACCTATTTTTAAGCAGCACTCCGGTTATAAATCCATTATTGGTCCGCCGTGGTTATAGAAGTAAGCCAATTTCTCATTGAGATCGTCAATACTAAGCGTGACTTCCTTGTTTTCCCGATTTCTCTGGCTGTCCAGGGAAATAACCTCAGCTGAATTAGTCTTGGCAATTTTCCTGCTCAGGTATACATAGGAGCTGCCCGTGCGGACATTTATCTTCTTGGATAAGTTCATAAATAACGACCCCTTTCATCAATTAATTCTTCCATCCGTTTAGACTAGATATCCATAATAGGACCACCATTATTGTAGAAATAAGCCAGTCTCTCATTTAGGTAATCCAGAGTCACCTCTTTGTCTGCTGCGCTCTCCTTGCTGACCAGGGTAATAAGCTTGGTTCCATTGGTTTTAACCGCCTTTTTACTAATCCGATTGGTATAGGTATAATTTTTGGTGTCCAACTTTCTCGCTACGTTCATCTTAATACCCTCTTTCTTATTAGACTTTGAAGCTTGGCTTCGTTTGTCTATATGTATTGCAAATTGCATGCCATGTTTGCATAATAGTCGGAAAAAGAAAAAATACGCGAAATGTGTCGATGTTGCCCCATTTCAAGCCCAGGTTTTAACCATATAATATAGTATAATAATCTAGACCAACTCAATGGTGTAACAATACTGTCCTGCGGCTGCAATTCGGTTGCTATCTCGTGACAACAATGTTACACAATTAGCAATCGTGTATTGTTAGTAGTGTTACAAAAGCTTTAATTTAATTAGGATAACAAAGTGTAATTAACATATACTGGCAGGACCAAGGCTAAGGAAAAAAACGGGGGAGCTCAAGCTCAAGTCATAAATTTAGGAGTTGAGGTACTGTGGCGGGATTAAATGAGTGCATCGGCTGGTTGCTAGACTTTTTTAGCTATTGGGATATGCTGATTGCGATATGGATGCGAGAAATACAAAATCCCTGGTTGGTGAAGATTATGCTCGTTATTACCTATATGGGCTTTCCGTTAACCTATATAGTAGGTACTGCCCTGGTTAGCGGGTACTTATTGGGTATTACCAAAAAGCATCCTCTCTTTATAGAGACAATATTCTTAAATAGTTGCTTGTTTTCTACCTGGGCGGTTATGGAATATCTGAAAGACTGGTTTGAAAGAAGCCGGCCAGCAGGAGAGGCA
>CAZYJA010000266.1:0-1002 GCA_964647245.1 uncultured Syntrophomonas sp.
GTGCTGACGAATTATTAAAAGCATTGGAGAATCAACTGGGCATAAAGGTTGGCGAAACGACAGCCGATGGCAAATTTACTTTGGAACTAACTGAGTGCGTGGGACAATGCCAGGCAACTCCAGTTATAACTGTTAACAGCGAACCAGTATTCAATGTAACTGCGCAAGTTTTACCGCAGGTTCTAGCTGCCTATAAATAGAGAAAGGAGGGGATTGGATGGCTGAGGAAACGAGAGTTCTATTAGAATATGCTGATAAGATTAATCCGGAAAGTGCGGATGAATATGTCAAGGTCGGCGGTTATGCCGGGCTGGAAAAAGCACGTAAGATGGCAATTAGTGACTTGATTCAGGAAGTGAAAAGTTCAGGGCTTAGAGGCCGCGGCGGAGCCGGTTTTAATGCTGGTATGAAGTGGAGCTTTGTGCCTAAAAATGCAGAAATCAAGTATGTGGTCTGCAATTTGGACGAAGGCGAGCCGGGCACTTATAAAGACCGGATCATCTGCGAGAAAAATGCTCAGGCTCTTTTGGAAGGAATGGCTATTTGCGGGACCGCTATTGGCTCCAACCAGGGCTATATTTATTGTCGGGGCGAGTATCCATTTACCGTTAAACTGCTTAAGAATGCGGTACAGAGTGCCAAAGAATTAGGGGTCTTGGGAGATTTTGAAATTGAAGTTAGAATGGGCGCGGGCGCTTATGTATGTGGAGAAGAAACTGCCTTGATCGAATCTATCGAAGGACATCGGGGCGAACCTAGATTCAAACCGCCTTTCCCTGGGGTAGCAGGACTCTGGGGGGTACCTACAGTAGTTAATAATGTAGAGACCTTCGCATGTCTGCCCTATATTCTCACCAATGGGGCAGATTGGTTTGCCGGAATAGGGGCGGCCAAATACCCGGGTACCAAAATACTTACCCTTACCGGTGATACCAATAATCCTACTTATTTTGAAGTGCCTACTAATTATATATTGCGGGATGTCATCTACAAACTGGGCCA
>CAZYJA010000266.1:1012-3820 GCA_964647245.1 uncultured Syntrophomonas sp.
TAAGAAGTTAAAAGCGGTTCAAGTCGGCGGAACCTCCGGAGCATTTATACCGGAACAGAACCTTGATACCCAAATAGATTTTGATTCTATGGGTGCGATCGGTGCAGCTTTAGGATCGGGGGCAGTTTTTGTAATGGACGAGACCCGGGATATCGTTGATATAGTAACCAGAATATCCAAGTTTTTTGAACATGAATCCTGTGGCAAATGCAATCCCTGTCGGGAAGGAACCTTCCGTTGCCGTGAGATTATGGAGAAGATAAACTCTGGTAAAGCAAGTAAGAAGGATATTGACAATCTATTATTGCTGACTCGCGTTATGCAAAAAGCGGCCTTATGCGGCTTGGGGCAGGCTGCTCCCATTCCGATCCAGTCGACTATCAGACATTTTGCGCACGAGTATGGCCGGAAAATTATTTAATTCTTTTGGAAAGGAGGAAAGACGATGATAAAACTAACGATAAATGGCCAGGAAATCCAGGTGCCCAGAGGAACCATGGTTCTGGATGCCTGCCAACAAGCTGGTGCCGATATTCCTACCCTGTGCTATGATCCCGATTTAAGATTAGCCGGATCATGCCGCATGTGTGTAGTAGAAGCCAAAGGAAGACCTAACCTAATGGCTGCTTGTGTAAGCCCAGCCGAAAATGGAATGGTTATTGAAACTGAAAGTCCTGATGTAGTTGAATCCAGAAAAGTTATACTTGAACTGTTGCTGGCTCGTCACAAACTGGAATGCCATACCTGCGAAAGAGATGGCAGTTGTAAACTACAAGATTATTGCTACCGTTATGGAGTCACCGATTCTCGCTATTTAGGCCAAGGACCGCATTTTGGCATGGAAGATCCCAATCCTTTTATTAAAAGGGACTACGATAAATGTATCATGTGTACCAAGTGTGTTCGGGTGTGTGATGAGATCACCGGCGCCCAGGCAATAAACGTTGAGGACCGCGGACATCATGCCAAGATTGCTACCGTTTTTGATGGCAAGCTGGCTGATTCAAGCTGCGTATTTTGCGGCCAATGTGTAATGGTCTGCCCGGTAGGGGCCTTGACCAGCAAAGTATCGGCTGGCAAAGGCAAGTCCTATCAGACCCAAGATGTGCTCACCACCTGTACCTATTGCGGCACCGGCTGCACCTTTGAGCTGAATGTTAAAGACGACCATGTGGTGGGAGTAACCTCAGTCCGGGATTCGGTAGCCAGTCCGGTTAATAAAGGCGCCTTGTGTGTAAAAGGACGCTTCGGCTGGGATTTCATTGAATCCAAGGAAAGGCTCACCACCCCATTAATCCGTGAAAACGGAGAATTGCGGCCTGCCTCCTGGGATGAAGCTTTGGATTATGCCGCCGATAAAATTAAAGCGATCAAAGAAAAAGATGGACCGGATGCATTAGCCTTGTTTTCCTCGGCCCGAGCGACCAATGAGGAAAATTACCTGGCGCAAAAGCTTTTCCGGGCGGCCATAGGCACCAATAATGTTGACCATTGTGCCCGTCTCTGACACTCCGTTACTGTCGCCGGTCTGGGGGCAGCATTTGGTAGTGGTGCAATGACCAACTCCATTAATGAATTGGAAAAGGATGCCACCGCTATTTTCTTAATAGGAACTAATACGACTGAAAACCATCCGGTTATAGGATATAAGATCAGGAAAAATGTGCGTTTTAACGGTGCCAAACTAATAATAGCCGATCCAAGAAACATCGAACTAGGCAATATTGCTGATGTTTACTTACGGTTCCGGCCTGGTACCGATGTGGCACTAGTAAATGCCATGATGAATGTCATCATCACTGAGGGCCTGGAGGCCAAGGATTTTATTGCCAATAGAACCGAAAGCTATGAACAAATGGCTGAGGTGGTCAAAAAATATACCCCCGAATATTCAGCTGCCATATGTGGAGTAGACGCTGAAGATATCAGAAAAGCGGCTCGCATTTATGCCAACGCGGATCGCGGGTCAATATGTTATGCCATGGGCGTTACCCAGCATAGTACCGGGACCGACAATGTAAAAACCATGTGCAACCTGGCTCTTCTAACCGGGAATCTAGGTAAACCCGGCACTGGTGTCAATCCTTTGCGCGGCCAGAATAATGTGCAGGGTGCTTGTGATATGGGTGCATTACCAGTATCTTATCCAGCTTATCAAGCGGTTTCTAATGCCGAGGTGCGCGAAAAATTTGAGAAAGCCTGGGGCGTTCCCCTGTCTCCAAACAATGGCTTAACCATTCCTGATGTAGTGGTCAAAGCACATCATGGGGATATCAAAGGCTTGATGGTTTTTGGGGAGAATCCTATGGTGAGTGACCCGGATATTACCCATGTCGGCGAAGCCCTGGACAATTTGGAACTCTTGATCGTTCAGGATATATTTCTGACTGAAACAGCCATGAAGGCTGATGTGGTATTCCCAGGAGTTACCTTTGCCGAAAAGAATGGTACCTTCAGCAATACTGAGAGAAGAGTACAGCGAGTACGGCAGGCCATTACCCCCAAAGGAGATGCCCGACCCGATTGGCAAATACTCTGCGATTTGTCCAATCGTCTGGGATACCCTATGAACTATAGCTCTCCCGAAGAGGTATTTGAGGAAATCAGAACCGTAGCCCCCTCTTATGCGGGCATCAATTATAACCGTATTGATAGTACCGGTATTCACTGGCCTTGTCCTAATGAAGAACACCCCGGAACGCCCATCCTGCATGGCGAGAAATTTAACCGGGGCTTAGGTCTTTTCCATGCGATTGAATTTAAGGAAGCGCATGAACTGCCTGATGCTGAATACCCGCTGATTCTGTC
>CAZYJA010000267.1:0-3788 GCA_964647245.1 uncultured Syntrophomonas sp.
CAGAAGACCACATAGGAATTTTTTCTTCATCAACTGCATAACCATATTCTCCTTTCCATACCATAACTTCCCCCAACTACATTATTCGTTGGTCAACATAAAAAGTTTCCCGGTAGCAGGATCTTTATAAACCGTACCCATCTTTTGATAGAGATCACCCTGCCCTTGTTCACTCTCGATCAGATCAGTGCGAATATCTGTTTCTTCAGACAATTCCTGTCCTCGCTCCAAATTTATTCTCTCTCCTTGCATGGTCAGATCCACATTCCAATTAATAACCAGTGCCAAGAGCAGACCACAAGCAAATACCAGCATGGCATCCACAATATTAATAGCCCCTTCCAGAGGGTTATTATCTTCAGTGCTTCTAAGCCTGCTCCTAGTCCTTAACCCGCCTTTCAAAAGCCAACACCTCCAATACCCCTTCCAACAGAACTTCTAAAGAAGTCAAATAGTCTTCATACCACCTTTTCCTCAATCGGGAGATAAAAAAGGCTGTACCCGCTGCGGCCAGGCCGGTTACGGTGGCATCAAAGGCAGTAAGCAGAGAATCGGCCAAACCTGCAGGATCTCCCTGTCCTAAGGCTATTAATCCCGGTCCCAATGGAATCAGGGTAGCCATCAAGCCGATCATTGGTCCCAAACGAGCTATAAGGTCGGTTCGGTTGGTTATTTTTAGGTAGTGTAGTTCCTCGGTAGCCAGTAATCGTCTGGCTAGAGCCTGATGAGCTGCGTCAGACAACTCTTTATGTATAATGAGTTCCTTTAAAACCAATTTATGCCGCCCATACAGACTGCTGTTGTCAATTACTGTCAGAATATCCTCCTCGTTTTGGCCTTGGAATGCGTCCAGCAGTGCCGGCACATTCACCTTAATATTACGCCGCTCATTGACCATCTCCACCACCAGACTGCCCAACTCAATAACTACCAAAGCTACCAACAATAGCAGAATTACAATGGTAGGTCCCAGCAGACCGGATGAAATAGCATGCATGGTTTCTTTCAGTGGTGTTAACAAAGATATTATCACCGTGCTACCTCCTTCAAATATTCCCTATACCTTCTGACTGCACCGTAAAAGAACAGACAGCTAAAACTAATAAGCATACCAGCCCTTAGGCTGTTGGACTGATCAGGCAGTTCATCTAATATCCCGGTAGCAGAAACCTCATATACCAGCCCGGGCTCCCCAGCTACCTGGGCGGCATTATTAAACTGCTCAGTCTTCCCTCTGGATTCCAGGTACTGCCATTCTTCTTTACCCAACTGCTGCTCAGCCGGGAAATCGGGTTGTTTTTCACTATCCATAAAATGGTCAACAGAGCCTTCTGCTTCTGCCCGCGGCTGCACAGGAAGTTGCTGCTGGGGTGCTTCAAGCAGTTCAACCTGTTCCTCATCTTCGATGTTGCTGCTCTGACCATCTTCAGTAATCTTATTTGCGGTATGCTTGTTGATTCCGGTCACCTCACAGCTGGCAGTCAGTGCTCCGTCTTCTGTTATTACGGTGATAACCGCTGTACCCAAACCTACCACAGTTACCAGGCCATTATTATCAACTACTGCCACGCTAGTATCGCTGGAGGTCCAGGTCACCCTCTGATCAAAAGTATGGTCCTGACCTACGGTAGCTCTTAACTCAAAGCTGGCACCTGCAGGGAGCTGAAGGTGCTCCTCATCAAGGGTAATATCCTGGGGCGGTCCACCCGGAATCTGAGGCTGATTGGGGTCACCGATTTGATAAATAAAGGTTACTACTTCACTATCAGCCCTACCCGGACCTATGGTTATAGCCTTGATCACCGTTCCCTCTTTAATCTCTATGGGTTTATTAATAGAGCTTAAAGTATCCGGCCGTTGACTCCACCACCTTTTAGCGCTCCAATTGAACATGGGACTATTTATGGTGGGAATGCTCCCATCAGTGGTAAAATAGATTTTATCTGCATCACTCCCTTTGGTGTTCAGTTCCAAGAGGGTACCGGCAGCTACCTGGCCACTGCCGATGTTCACCCGGGGATTATCCCATTGAGCGGGCTCTATGGTGAGCACCTCTATTTTTTCCACATATTTAAGGAATAAAGTGTTGGTTTGCTCGTTAACTACCCGCTGACCGCATATCAACTGCAAGCTATTCATGTCATTCATATGGGCAGGATTGTTACTGCCCTCGGCACTAAGCAAGGCCAGGATAGGTTCAACTTCCAGCGCTCCTTCTGGAGAACCCGGAATACTTCCGTCACTGGCGCTATTTTCCATTAAACCGGGAAAATAGTACCGCGAGTCTCTTAATAGCTCCTGGACGGTAAGGGTTATCGAGTAGCCATCAGTGGAAGTAAAAACAATCAACTGGGCATCTTTTTTAAGATCAGCTATAGCCAGCAAATCCCTCAATTTAATCCCCTTCCCAACATACCATCGCTTGGTAGGCCAGGTGTTAACGGTACTGTATATATGCTCATATTGTTCCATGCTCTGGAGTTCTTCCAGGGAAAAAGTAACTGGATTAGCTACTCCATCACCGGTAATTTTCAACCCCAGCTGTTTTTGCGCGCTAACTATACTTGGGGCGATTATACCTAATATGGCCACAAAAAACAGCGCGATCAGAAGAATAATTGGCAGCAGGCAGAAATATCGTTGGGTATCTAACTGCCTTGATATTATGATGTGTTCAGCAGCCAGGCTGGTGAACCGATCTTGCTTATACCTTTTTTTATTCATGATTCCTACCTTCATTTTACTCAGATCTAAACCCTTTCTTTTACCTGTTCCAATCCATTTACAATCATAGTAACTGCCTCGGCCCGGGTAGCACTTTCCTGAGGCCGGAAGGTATTATCAGGGTACCCCTTAATAATTTTCTGTTCCACTGCTGTAGCCACCGCTTCCCAGGCCCACTCGGATATGCTGGTTTGGTCTGTAAAAGCCATAGCCTTAGACCAGGCAGACAGTTTGGCAGCCCGACAAATCATCACCGTCATCTGCTCCCGAGTGAGCAGGTCATCGGGACCAAAACTGTTTTCGTTATAACCACTGACTATGCCGTTGCCTACTGCACTGACAATGTGTTCTTTCGCCCAATGAGCTTCGGTATCAGCAAAGCTTTGGCCCTCCTTACTATCCATGGGGAAAGCCTTCACCAGGATAGTGACAAATTCAGCCCGACTGATTGCCTTATCGGGTTTAAAGCTGCCATCCGGATACCCCCCAATCACCTTGGTGGCCAGCAACTGCTGTATACTGTCTTGGGCCCAGTGACCGATAATATCACTCAGAGTGGTCCCCGAATTCTCCCTGGCCATAACAGCAAATTTGGTAAAATGGTCTATCTGCACCGTTATGGTGGAGCCGCTTACGGTTCCGCCCAGCTGTATCCATTGATCCCCGGTCTCATCAAAATAGTAAACGCAGGGAGTATTACCATCATTAAGCTCTGATGGATCAAAACTCAAGGTCAAGCTTACCTTTTCGGCAAACTGGTAGCTGCTTTTTCCATTCACCTGCAATTCAAAGATACTACTCAGCAATCTAAAGCCCTTGGGTGCAGCAAGAGGCAAATCCACCTTGCTTATGCTTACTTCCACCTCAGCGCTCCCGGCCAGAGCATTGGCTGGTATCTCCAACTGGGCTTCCTGGCCCAGGCTAATGGTACTATCCTCACTGGGGATAATTTTCCCTGCGGTATTGCTAAGCGCTTGCTTCACCTTATAAGCAAAGGTAACCACCTGGCTATCTTTCTTCCCAGGACCAATAGTTATGGCTTTTATGGTAGTATCCTCGTTAAT
>CAZYJA010000268.1:0-3764 GCA_964647245.1 uncultured Syntrophomonas sp.
GGTTTTCCAGAGTGGCTTAGGGGACTTTACTCTGCTGGATATTGGTGGTCAGGATACCAAAGTGGTTAAGGTGCGGAATGGACGGGCAGTAGATTTTATGACCAATGATCGCTGTGCAGCCAGTTCGGGTAGATACCTGGAAAATATGGCGGCTATCTTGGGAATAACCCTGGAGGAACTTTCTGCCCACAGTGAAAGCCCGGCTGAACTTAATTCTACTTGCGCGATTTTTGGGGAAACGGAAATCATAGGCAAAATTGTACAAGGATGTACTTTGCCCAACTTAGCGGCAGGAGTTAACTATACCCTGTACCGGCGCTGTTCCGCTATGCTGGAACATTTAAAAAGTGATACAATTGTTTTGGCCGGGGGAGTAGCACTCAACGGCGCTCTTAAAAAAATTATTGAGAAAGAGACCGCGCGGGAAGTTATATGTCTGGCTCAGCCACAGTTAAATGGAGCCATTGGATGCTGCGTGTTCGGAGAAGAGGCTATGGCAGATAACCGCTAGCTGACCGTACATTGTAACCGTTGATAGACTTTCTGTGATAATAGGACTACCTACTGGATATCGAAAAAACAGGTTTTGATTAGTTAATTATCTGGGTATCAACATAAGTAAATTTGTTCAATTAGGAGGAGGGCAATATGACCAGACCAAACAACCGACAAAATAATGAAATGCGCCCGGTTCGCATTACTCCGGGCTTCACTAAAAATCCCGATGGGTCAGTATTGATACAGACTGGCGATACGATGGTATTATGCTCGGCCATGATTGACTCCAAGGTGCCCCGCTTTTTAAAGGGGACTGGTACCGGTTGGGTGACTGCAGAATACTCCCTATTGCCTTCTTCAACTGAAACTAGAACCCAGCGGGAGGCCAGTAAGGGCAAAATTACCGGGCGGACCTCGGAAATTCAACGCTTGATCGGACGGTCACTGCGGGCAGTAGTGGATTTGAGTGCCCTGGGAGAAAGAACCGTGTGGATCGATTGTGATGTACTGCAAGCAGATGGAGGCACGCGAACCGCGGCTATTACCGGTAGCTTTGTGGCTTTATGCCTGGCACTTATGAAGTTGCAAGCCGAAGGGGTCATGGTCGAGTTGCCGATTACAGATTATGTAGCAGCCACCAGCGTCGGAATCGTAGATGGAGAAGTGGTATTGGATCTCGAATATACTGAAGATTCCCAGGCAGATGTGGATATGAATGTAGTTATGACTGGTCAGGGCAGCTTTGTCGAGGTGCAGGGTACGGCGGAAGGGAGCCCTTTCAGCAAGGAAAAACTGGATGAACTGTTAATGCTGGCCGAAAAGGGAATAAGGGAATTAATTGCGCTGCAGGCCAATATAATTGGAAAGGGAATAAATGATGTCTCAGGACTTACTAATAGCGACTAGAAATAGTAAAAAGAAAAAAGAGTTGCAAGCCATTTTAGAAGATTGGGACGTTAAGCTCCTAACTCTGGATGATATAGCAGCAATGCCTGAGATAGAGGAAGATGGAGCTACCTTTGCTGATAATGCCATGAAAAAGGCACAAACAATTGCTGCTTTAAGTGGGTTTATCACCCTGGCAGATGATTCTGGTCTGGAAGTAGATGCCCTGGGCGGAGCACCGGGGATATTTTCAGCCCGTTTTGCGGGGCTAGACGCCGATGATGATAAGAATAATCGTAAACTGATGTTTTTGATGCAGGACATTGCCATTGAGCAGAGGACCGCTCAGTTTGTTTGCGTTATTGCCATTGCAACTCCCGAAGGGGTGGTTGAAACTGCCGAGGGAGTTTGTAAAGGCCAAATAGAGATGGCGAGTCGGGGTCTGAGTGGTTTCGGCTATGATCCTCTATTTACCCCGGCGGGATTTGACCAAACCTTTGCCGAACTTTCCGATCAGCAAAAAAACGCCATCAGCCATCGGGGCAAAGCTCTGCAGCAGGCCAGGCCTATCTTGCAGCGAATATTGGGTGTGGAGGGAACTATGTGATTGTTGCAGCAGTGGCTGATACCCACGGTAAGACTGAACTGATCATAAAAAAGCTGAAACTACTAAAACCCCATCATATATTATTTGCGGGAGATTACTACAGTGACGGTCAAAAAATCATCAAAGTTCTGAATGTGCCCGGTCACAGTGTAGCTGGCAACTGTGATACCACTAATCGTATGAAAAAAGAAGCCATTATTAACCTGCAGGGTTATAAAATATTTCTGGTCCATGGTCACCAGTTGGGAGTAAAAAGCGATTTTAGCCGCCTCAGTTATCGCGCTCTGGAATTAGAGGCCAACGCCGTAGTATTTGGCCATACCCATAGACCGTTCTGTGAAAAAGTAGGCGATCTATGGATGATAAACCCGGGTAGTCCAGTACATTCTCGTTGTCCGGGACAGGGTAGTTTTGCGATAATAGAGATTGATGGAGAGGGATTTAAACCTGCTATCATAAATATATAGCAGGGATAAAATGTATGGTGGCTTTTTCCCGTTAGGGACTACTTTGAGCCAACTCTTCCTGCGGTCGGTTTGTTGCACTTAAAGTCAATGATACTTTGTTGCATGGGAAATTAGGTTAGGCAGTTATTGATTGAACTGATATAATACAGAGAACAAATCATGATAATAGTCAATGACTATGCTATAATATTTTAGAATTTAGGATATATGGAACCCGAGGGTTTTTCGATTATTTAACATTTAAGACTATAATATATTGCTTTAGAAAGGGGAGACTAAAATGGAGGAACTGTCCAAACTGGTTAAAAATGAATTGCTGAAAACCTTTATTTGGTTGCTGATTGCATTGGGTGCAGGTATAGGTATTTATTTTATAGCTTTGAAGTAAATTCCTATTGAGATAGTGCTTGACAGGGGGGCGGTTTTGACGAACTGCTCCTTATTTTTTTTTATGGGTCTAGGCCACAGATATTAAGAATTGCACTTTATTTGACAAATATATACTAATGCTTTATAATCATCACAACGATACCCACTAGGGGTATAAAGAGGTGATGTAATGGAAGCCAACCGAAAAAGTGTAATAGCGAGGCTCAGACGCATCGAGGGGCAGGTTAGAGGAGTTCAGCGCATGATCGAAGAAGAGGCTGACTGCGGTGAAATTCTCAACCAGATAGCAGCTATTAAATCAGCGGTTAATCAGGCCGGAATCGTAATCTTTGAAAGTCATGCCCGGCAATGTATAAACAAATCGCTGAGCGAGGCTGATCAGAATCAAAGTTTTGAGGAAATAGTAAGAGTGATGAGCAGGTTCATCAAATAAGGGCTGCGAGTATCGATAAATAATAAGGAGGGATTTAGGATGGCAAACGTAAAGACTCTTGGCGCAGATAATTTTGAGAGTGAAGTTTTAAAGTCAGAACAACCGGTATTAGTGGATTTCTGGGCTCCCTGGTGTGGACCCTGTAAAATGGTAGGTCCGGTGGTGGAAACCTTGGCTGATGAGAATATTGGCAAAATAACGGTAGGTAAATTTAATGTCGACGAAAATCAGGCTCTGGCTGGGCAATATGGGATAAGAGGTATCCCGACGCTCCTATTCTTTAAGGCGGGCAAGGAAGTAAAAAGGATAGTAGGTGCCCAGAATAAAAACCAATTACAAAAGGCCATAGATGAAGTAATAGCTATCCAGTAATAAGAGACTTGATACCGGCGATTGACCTGTTGACATAGTATTTCTGGGAGATATTGAGATGTTTCCTCACCTAACATGATTAAGTGAGGAAACATTGTTTTTATTAATACTG
>CAZYJA010000269.1:0-3734 GCA_964647245.1 uncultured Syntrophomonas sp.
CGAATTTTCTTTCATAACAAGAAAAAGCCTAACAAGGATTCCCCCTGTTAGGCAGAAGATATTATTCTGGAACGTGTGTGAGTGGATTGTTTCGCTGGTTTATATCCGCCAGGGAAAAGGCTCCCATAAGAAAAACCTAGCGTAGAAGGCAGCTCTTTGAAGCTATTGGCTTGATTACCTTTTAAAATATGTAATGCTATTTGGGCACAAACCAAGCTATCTTCCATAGCATGATGATGCTGGAACTCAATATTTAGCAGGTCGGCAATAACATTTAGGCTGTAGCCCCTCCGGTCGGGCCAATGCTTGCGGGACATTATTAAAGTACATCCACAGCTCAATTCAGGGTATGGTATGAAATAGTGGTCGAGCATTGAACGCAGGACACTCATATCAAAGCTGGCATTATGGGCAATGACCAGTCTGTTTTCAAAATAGTGTCTAATTGATGGCCATAGCTCATCAAAAGAGGGTTCATCAATTACATCGTTCCTGGTAATCCCGTGTATTGATATGTTAATGCGATTAAATCGTAACTCAGGTGGGCGAATCAGATGATAGGACTGCTCTATAATTTCCCCATTCTTTACGAGGACAATTCCAATTGCGCAAGCGCTGGCCCGCTTCTCATTGGCGGTTTCAAAGTCAATCGCAGTGAATTCCATTCGATATTTCCTCCCCCGTAAAAGAGCAACAGGTTTCATTTTTACCATCATTCGGCACTATTAATGGTATTTCCTGCTAATATTTAAAAATATAGCAGCTTCAGGAGTTAGTATTTATTGTACTTCTGAGGATGCTTTCAACTCTAAAAGTCGACCGAATTGGCCATCGGAATACCCATTGATAATAAACTCCCAGTCGGTAAGGCACAAGAAGCAGGGTTGTTGGCAAGGTTTGCAATGTATTTGCATTTGACACTTAAAAAAATTTTCCCGGGGCAAGATAAAGATATCTTACGAATGAGGAGGACGGAAAATGAAATCACCTAGCTTGAAAGTACAGTGTAGCGTAGACAACTGTCTGTATAACAAAAGCCAGGCTTGTTATGCCTCACAGTTAATGGTATCGGCCATGGGAGACGGCGTGGCTAATACTGCTGATGGAACCTGTTGTAGTACCTTCGAACCTCGCCAGAGTGAAATTTAACGTAATAATTGGGGACATTAAAGAACGGTGTGGCATAAGATTATCAGCCACGCCGTTTTTTTATCTTTGAGTTAGGGTACTGTATTTCCTCCCCCGTAAAGGAGCAACAACCGTCATTTTATCATCATTCGGCATTATTAATCGTATTCCCTCATCCAGGAATTAGTTAATAATCATTTGGGTAGCTCGTATTCTATAAGTTCTTATTCCGAGTCCAACGCCTAGGTATAGAATTGAAGTTATGACTCCATTAATGGGGGAAATAAAAATCTCTTTTCCTGCTGCAATGCTGATATAACCTGATATAACTAGAATATTTATAAGCGAATCCTCGACCATATGCAATATCACACATGGCCAAACTGACTTTGTTACCCGGAAAAGCTCAGTAAACATTACCGTCCAGGATAAAAATGTCGTAAATGCAACCACAGCATACTTAGCCCGGCTGATAGGCATAACCGCTTGTATATCTGCCTCAGGTAAAAAGACCAGGTAATAAGGAATATGCCATGCTGCCCACACGCAGCCAACGATAAGATATAGCTTCCAGTCATTTAGATTCAATTTGAGGAGTTGTGAAGTTAGATAACCACGCCAGGCAGTCTCCTCAAAAATATCTATAACAAAATTAATTAACAAAGTACTGCAAAACGCCAAAATAAATGGTTTGAGACTGAATGAGGACATGTCAATCCAATCCATTGCAGTGCCGATTATCAAAACGATTGCAGTTATAACCGGAAATATCAATACAGCGGCCAGGTACCATTTTATATTTCCTGAGAAATTAGGTTTGAACCCAAGCTCTTTCCAACTAGCCTTTGAAAAAAATATGATTACAAATGCAGTCAACAGAGGCAATACCAACCAGATTCCCATACCTAGAGAGTCACCTTCAGGTTGCCCGGTCAGGAAAGTGTCCACCAGAACGCCTATCCACCCGCTGATAAGAACCATAAAAACAAATATCCCCAGATTACGCATAGCTTTTTTACTCATTAAAAAAACCTCCTCATCCATAACCAACCAACGTACACCGTCCAAGTTCAAAACTAATGTTTTTCCGCTCACGCCTACTTTCAATATATATATTTGATTATATTGGCCTTTTACTTAGTTTGGCGGATAGTATTACATCATTAGCCGTACTGGATAATATATCCAACAAATCTTGCTTTTTGTATTCTTTTGGCAGTAAGCCGTTAGCAGCCATTACCGAAAGCCCTAATTGGAAAATTTTCATTTTTAACAATAGGTTTTTTAACTCATCCTCGGTAAAACCCTCCAGCTCCGGGTCCTTTTGCATCTCTTTAATTAAAACAGGCATCATTTCTTCATCGTAGTCTTGCATATAGCTATTATTTTTCAGGACCAAATCTCTGAAAAGCACGCTATATTCCATGGCAAACCTTAGGCTAGCTCTCCCCATATCATAAAATGGGTTTCCGCTGCTTTCTTCGATTAAAAGCTGTTGACTAACGCCCATAATCCTCTCTATTACAGCTTCAATCAATTCATTAATGTTCTTAAAGTTGACATAGATGGGGGCTACCGAGCCACCCATTCCTTCGGCGATTTTTCTCATCGTAATGTTGTCAATTCCTTCTGTTTTTGCTATTTCAAAGGCTGCATCAATTATTTGCTCCTTCGAAAATTTAATCTTAGGTCCCATACTAACACCATCCTTCGCAGAACATATATTATATAACACTTGTTATATAATATATGTTACACCAAATAGAATATGTTACAAGCTTTTTTTATTTTGGCAGTTCCTTTTTTATCTAGCCTGGTTTACAATATTATTAACCTATGTTACCATTAACATAGGTTAATTCATTAAGAGGAAGTGAAACCATGTCAATTAGCTCTGCGATTTTGGGAATCCTAAGCTATAAATCCTTAACCGGATATGATCTTAAAAAAATCATTCAGGAATCACCTTTTATGTATTGGTCGGGCAACAATAATCAAATATATAAATCTCTGGTAGAGCTTTTAGATGAAGGTTTGGTTACGAGTGAGGTTCATCATCAGGCAAGTTCCCCGTCCAAAAAGGTTTATACCATTACGCCAGAAGGCTTGGGTGAGTTGAAAGAATGGGTACTTTCTGCTCCGGAACCACCTGAACTAAAGAATACTTTTCTTATCCAGCTGGCTTGGGCTGATCTGCTTCAGGAAGATGAATTAAACACTCTGTTATCGGCATATGAAAACCAAATAAAAATGCAAATCATATTGCAAAAGGAAAAACAGCGCCGGGGTACATTTTCTCCGGCCAGAAGCAACCGGGAAATTTATTTATGGGATATGATTCACGAAAATATCATTCAATCCTACGAAAACGAATTGATATGGCTGGAAAAATTACGCCAGGCAAGCTGTAATGTTGCCAGGGAGGAGACTAACCAAATGAATTATGATATCAGACAAATAAACAATGCTAGATATATTGAATGCTTTTCGGCAGCAACACCCATAGCTACTGAGCAGGATGCGTTGGACCTGGTTGCTCTTTGTGGTGAAAACGACACCAATCTGTTGATGATTCATGCGGAAGCTTTATCTGAGGACTTCTTCAA
>CAZYJA010000270.1:0-3724 GCA_964647245.1 uncultured Syntrophomonas sp.
GAATGAATTTATGCCTTCCAATGAAGTGCAGGTGAATCCTGAAACAGCAGCCAGATTAGGTATAGTTGATAATGAAATGGTGAAACTCATATCTCGTCGAGGCAGCATCACCGTAAAGACTCACGTAACTGAGATGGTTCCGGACGGAGTAGTGTTTACCTTCTTCCACTTCGCGGAAGCAGCGGCTAATATGTTAACCCATGCCGAAGTTCTCGATCCGGTGGCCAAGATACCCGAGTATAAAGTATCAGCTGCCAGGATAGAAAAGATCTAGATAGTACTCATAACATAATTAATTGACCGGGCAGTAGAGGTTTATTACTGCCCGGCAGCCTGTTAACCTTAAGTTAGCAGGCTTTTTTGCATGCCGGCATGGGCCAGTCTAACGGGTGAAATTCCCGGGTTCGGATTGATGGTGCTAAAAGAACATAGCCAATGGTGTTCATAGTGAGGTCGAATCTGAAGCCAGCTAGAGGCAAAACTTTTGATCTGACGAAAAGTATTACATAAGGCATATAATAGTCTGGGTAAGGTGGTGCAGCAAACTTTAAGCCGTAAACTTTCCGGCAGCGTATGGTGCAGATGGGGGAGATAGAGGAAGGATAGTCCGTGATCCGGGCAGGTCTCACGCTTATTCGATTTTGCACCTTTACATAATACTATAAAGAGTTGCAGAACGGTTAAACAAGGCCATATTTAGCCAATTTATAATAAAATGCGGAACGGCTTAGAGAAAGCAGTCGGGCCGCTTCACTTTTATTTCCTCTGCACTTTTGGAGGGTAGCAATTAATGTTTCTTTATCTTTATCGCTTAGTATTAAACGGCTATCTTCATCTTTTTGATTAGGCTGCAGTAGTTCAGGCGGTAAGTGTTCAGCTTCTATTTCACCATCCCATACCCAGTTGGCGGCTCTTTCGATTGAATTTTCGAGCTCTCGGATGTTGCCAGGCCAATCATATTGAACCAAAATATCTTGAGCTACCTGATTTATGCCCGTAACACGCGCTCCCAATATTCGATTGTACTTCTTAATAAAGGTATCAGCGAGAGGCAATATATCTTCTGGGCGTTCCCTAAGAGAAGGGAGCATGAATTCGATCACATGTAAACGGTAATAAAGGTCTTTTCTAAAAGTCCCATCGGCGATAGCAGCCCGCAAATCACGATTAGTGGCAGCAATAATCCGAACATCAGCTTTCTTAACGCTGGTTCCCCCAACTCGGGTAAATTGTTTTTCCTGAATAACATTAAGAAGTTTGACCTGAATCGGAAGTGGCACTTCACCAATTTCATCCAGGAAAATTGTGCCCTCATCGGCTTGCTCGAAGAATCCTATCTTGCCCTTTACCGAAGCTCCGGTAAAAGAGCCGGGGGCATAACCGAAAAGTTCTGATTCCAGCAAAGTTTCAGGTATAGCGGCACAATTTACTTTAACAAAGGGCCGTTTTGCTCTAGCGCTGGAGGCGTGGATTGCATGA
Source organism: uncultured Syntrophomonas sp. (assembly GCA_964647245.1). Lineage (GTDB taxonomy): Bacteria > Bacillota > Syntrophomonadia > Syntrophomonadales > Syntrophomonadaceae > PHAA01. The sequence goes on from CAZYJA010000270.1 coordinate 1,480, forward strand.
GCAAACATATCCTTTCCCACACCACTTTCCCCGGTTAAAAGAACGGTTGAGCTGCTGCGCGATATTTTTAAAGCGTCTTTCTTAATTCGGTTAAATGCGGGATTTTTCGATACAATTAGATCAAAGCGTGAATTCTCGCCTCTTTTTTCGAGTTCACTTTTATAGTATTGGACCTTATGGCTCATTGAAAACCATTCGCGAGCTATTTCAGCTGTTATAGCATTATCATCAAAATACAATGTGCTTACAACTCCGGAAATCTGAGATATATCATTAGTTTCATTTTTAATAGGGATATGGGAAACCACGCATTTGCGGCCATTAAAGGTGCAAGTCTCAACTTCTGCTACACGATTCCTGACTACATTTTCAGGCCGATCGGTATTTAAAAAATCCTTGATATTGGTTCCAATGATGCTGTTGCTATCCTTAGCAAAGAAATTACTGGCCATTTGGTTTATATACTTGACTCGGCCTGAAGTATCGGTAACAAATATGCCGTCAGAGGAAGCATTTAGAACCATATGCAAGACCTTCTGTAATTCCTTGACAATTTCCAATTCTGCGGCAATACCCTCGGCATAAGACATATCAAGAAAAGAAATGCTGTTACCTAAGCTCACCCCATTATCATAGACGGGGATTTGGTTGATTATTACCGGTATCGACTTAACTTTTTGTTTTATTCCTATGCTATCGCTTTTGGAGAGGATAACTTCCGGCAATACTTTGCTTAGATGCTGACCTTTAACCTGCGAATAGTCAATACCGAACATAGCTTCAGCAGCATGGTTGACCCGAAGAATATAGCCTTTAGTATCTACTATGATGAAGCCCGCGTAATTACCCTGAAATACTGATTGGAGCAGGGCGTATGATGAGCTTATTACTTTAAGAGCCAATTTCATATATTGTATGGCCCCAATCATTCCCGCCACGGTACCATCTTTGTTAGTGACAACCACATAGGATGTCTGGGTTTTACTTACCCTTTCTACCAATGTGTGTTCATCGTATTTTAAATCAATGGGAACAGATTTAGGATTATAAATAATGTACTCGGTAATGCGCGAATTTATGGTTGAACCTGCCAGTGCTGCTTTATAGAAGCTCTTTTTTGGTAATACACCTATTAATTTATTGTTTTCATCTACTACCGGCAGGGTATTAACATGACTAAATTGCAGAAAATATTCGATTGCAGTTTTAAATGAGTCATTCTGGCGAAGGCACTTGATATTATTCTCTTTCATCATTTGTTCGACGGACAAACAAAGCATCAAAAATCCTTCTTCCTAATTCTTATATATAATTAACAATTCGACAAAAAAGGTATTTTGCTAATTGTATCATATCTCTTTACCGGTGAGTGTCCATGGGAAACTCTTCACATGGTGCACACAGGGGGATTTTGGGGGCGGAACAGTTCCATTTTCTGGCCGGGAATGACCGAAGTAAAAGGCTGATTTAACCTAAAACTCCAACTTCTGAAACCGTTATCTTCTGCTTTGCGGTTGGGCTCGCTGCTCAGGTTCTCATCTATATTTTCTTGAAAAAACGGTTGCAGATGAACTTGCCATATCTCGCCAGGTATGATTTTCATGGGTATACCTTCTTATTTCCGTATCCAAAGGTATACTTGTGGCCAGTCTGTTGGCAGTTATAATTCCTGGGCAATGATTAAATACACTCCTTTTAAACAGCTGTATCTAAATATGTATATATCCATTTCGACAATAACGCTTTTCATTCCTCTTTTTCTGTAAGATTACGAAATGAGGGTGCAGGTGGCAGTCGCGAAGATTGTTATTGAATAATAGCTCGTGTGTGTACATGTGTACTTACAGTAAGCATAGAAGGTTATCCCTCGAGGCTAGTTTTTACGGGAGTGGAGGTCTTAAATCCCTATGTAACAAGCTGGCATAAAAGTTGCAAATAGTCTAGGTATCTAAATTAAATATTGGAAACGTGTAATGATGGGGGTGGTTTATGCAGAGATGGAACTAAAAATAGCATTATTGCCATGAAATCGTATGGCCACAATTCAATTAAATAATAAGGAGGAATAAAATGGGGACCTATGCAGATCAATATAGAAATAAGTTGCGTACTCCGGATGAAGCGGTAAAAGCAGTTAAATCAGATGATTGGGTTTGGTACGGTCATTTTTCTATGGCGCCGCGGGCACTAGATGAAGCTTTATCCAAGCGGGTCGGCGAATTAACAAATGTTAATATTAAGGGCG
>CAZYJA010000271.1:0-3712 GCA_964647245.1 uncultured Syntrophomonas sp.
TCGCGGGAGATTTGCACCGGTCCGGTTGACAAATCAAAGCTAGCCAGTTCTGATAATGATACACTACTGCCCTGGGCGGTGAGAATCTTCAAACCTTTGAGGGTTTCCATATCAATATTCTGCTTATCTTTACTGACGACCCTTACATTTATCTCGTCCCCGTTCAAGCGATATTGGGTGGCAACTGTTCCCGCAATGGCGTTTTTGATTTCGCTGGATACCTGCTTGGGTGATAACCCGTAACTCATGGCCCGCTGGCGGTTGATCCTAATCTGCACTTCGGGATTGCCATCTGCCAACGATGCACTTACTTCCCGGGTTCCAGGTACCTTTTTCATAATACTTTCAATTTCTTTGGAGATTTCCCGCAGGGTATCCAGATCATCGCCTTTGACTGCAACCGAAAGGGCACTTCCGGCACCCATCCCGCCGCTGCTGCTGACGCCTACCGTCTTCTTAACCCCGGAGATATCGTAGAGTGATTTTCTAATCTCTTCGGCAACCTGGTCTACCCCTTTACGCTCACTCTTCGGAATCAACTTTACTGAAATGGTGGATCTATTCGTCTTCGGCGCTTCCATTAAATATTGTCCTGAACTGCCAACACTGGTAAATACCACATCGACCGAAGGATTCTGCAGTAGTCTGGCTTCAACCATCTGGGTTATAGCATCTACATCCTCGATAACCGATCCCTGGTCCGCTTCGAGACTTACCGAAATCTCACCCGAATCAGAGGCAGGCATAAACTCGGCCCCGACCAGAGGAACCAAACACAAAGATGCAATCATCAGCCCGGTTACCCCCAGAATAACCTTGCGTCGGTTGCCCAATACCCACTGTAGTAAAATTTTATATCTTTCGCCCAAATTATCCAACCAGTACCCCATGCGATTAACCATTCGGCCTGCCGCATGCTTGTCGCTGGTTTTCTTTTGCATGGCCGCATCGGTTAGCATACGGGAGGACATGAAGGGAACCACCGTTAGGGCAACCAACAAGGAGCAGCTAATGGCGACACAAATGGTAAAGGCCAATGGCTTAAATAGGATTCCCGCGATCCCCTCGGCCAGACCAATCGGCAGGAATACCGCGATCAAGGTCAAAGTTCCCGCCAGAACCGCTCCACCTACTTCACTGGTGCCTTTTAGAGCCGCTTCTTTAGCAGATAAGCCCATGCTCCGATGTCGATAGATATTTTCGAAGACTACAATCGAGTCGTCGACCATTCGCCCAACCCCCAGGGCCAGACCTCCCAGGGTAATCGTATTCAAAGTGCTGCCGGTATAATACATCAAGATAAATGTGGCTACGATGGAAAGAGGTATTGCTATGCCAATGATGACCGTACTGCGAAGATTGCGCAGGAATAAAAGAATAATAAATACCGCCAGAATGGAGCCTTCCATCAGAGTCTTGGCCGTACTATCAATGGATTTATTGATAAAGTCCGACTGATCCATGACGATCTCTACATCCACTTTACCCCCGAGTTCGGCTTTAATCTTCTCCATTTCTGTTTTCACCGCGGTACAAGCTTCAACGGTATTGGCATCGGTCTCTTTCTGAGCATGAACGCCCACCGCCGGTGAACCGTTGGTACGCGTGAGCTGATCGAGTTCCTTATATTCTTCACTGATATCAGCGATATCTTTCAATGACACTTTATTGCCGGTAGCAGTAGTAAGTGCTACGTTGCCGATATCATCCAGGCTCTCAAATTGCTGCAAACTGCGGGCAAAATATTTTCTTTCCCCATAAGTAATGCTCCCCGTGGACATATCATAGTTCTCGGCTGCCAGAAAGCCGACTACCTGACTCAGGGTTAGACCATAATTCTCCGCCTTGACCGGATCAACAGCTACTCTTACCTCCCGCTCGCGCCCTCCCGTAATGGTTATCGAGGCTACCCCCGGGATTCGTGACAGACGCGGTTCGATTTTGTCTTCGGTAATGGTTTGCAGCTGTGCCAGCGACAAGTCTTTGCCATTGATACTAAATGCGATAACCGGCATACTATTGATATCCATTTTCATGATCTGAGGTTTGTCTGCACCATCCGGGAGAGCAGTTTCAACCATCGAGACTTTGTCGCGAATATTTGCCATAGCAGAATCCATGTTGGTCCCAAAGTTGAAAGCGATGAGAACTATGGATGAGTTGGCACTGGAGGTTGAGATAATGGCATCAACGTCACCAACTGTACCTATAACATTCTCGATAAGTTTGGTTACTTGGTCTTCAACTTCTTCAGGACCCGCTCCTGCGTAGCTGGTGATGACCGCTGCATAAGGCAGATCCATTTCGGGCATCAAATCAGTAGGCAACTTGGACAGGTTCATAAACCCAATTATGACAATGGCCGCGATCAATATACATATGCTCGCCGGCCTGTTTATGGCAAATTGTGCTAATTTTCTCATTGTTTCGTAGTTCCCCCATCAGCAAATTCCAACTGGCTGGTTTCATCTATAAGGGTATTGCCTTTGGTAACAACCTTCTGGCCCACCTGCAGACCTTTGGTTATTTCCGTATAGGTACCATCATTTAGCCCCGTCTCTACTCGTACGGGCTGAGCGCGATTTTCTTCACTTACAACATACACGGTACTTTCACCGTTTTGAGGCAGGACTGCGACCATGGGAATACTTATGACCCCAGTTCGGTGCTCCGTGCCCAGCATAACCTCCGCAAACATACCCGATTTCACCTGTGATGCGGAATTATTAACCAGGACTACCTTTACCGGATAAGTGCGCGAAAGCGAATCAGCAACCGATGCCACACTCTTGACCGTACCTGTTAGTGGTTCTTCACCAATGGCTTTGATCCGCACCTTGACAGTAGCTCCGGCTTGCAGCGATGATACATCAGATTCACTGACCTTGACTTCCACTTCCAGATCTGCGGTATTATTAATTACCGCCACCGGATTTTGCATACTGGTCATTTCTCCCACCGAAACATCTAATCGTCCAACTACGCCACTAATTGGACTGATAATTTCACAATCTGCCAAATTCTGTTGGGCCAGGTTAAGTGCCGCCTGGGCTTGAGCTACGCCCGCCGCTGCTGCACCGGTGTTAAGGGCATCATACCCCGCTTTGGCGGTTTCCAGTGCCGAATCGGAAATCGCCCCGGCTTTATGTAATTCTTGGGAGCGATTATAATTGCTCAAGGCGGTCTGTCGCTGAACCTCATTGGCAGCCTGGGTGGCTCGAGCAGAAGCTACGGCTGCCTCAGCCTGCTGAACAGCGGCATCCAGCTTACTCCGGTCCAGGCTAATAATGACTTGCCCCTGCTTAACCGTCTGGCCCTCAGTCACATAAACCGCGGTGACCCGGCGGGATAGCTTGGGCATTACTGCTTCTTCATTACTTCCTTGCACTCTGCCGGAATAGCTCGAATATCTGGTAATATCCATGGTCTTGGCGACTGCTGTTTCCACTCTGAATACGTCTGGTACCTCTTCTGGTGCTTTTTTACTACAACCGCTTACCACCATAAATAACGATATGATGACCAGCACAACCGTAACACTGCGATACCTCTTTTTCACCCAAAATCCTCCCCTTTAAATAAATCTAAGCTCGGCAATAATAACCTTAGAATAAGACCTATCCCAGATAGGTCTTATTCTAATACAAAAACATACCCCGTTTTAATTACAGCAACAGGTGTACATCTTGTTCCATATCTACCCAATTGGTTT
>CAZYJA010000272.1:0-3692 GCA_964647245.1 uncultured Syntrophomonas sp.
ATAACCGCAGCCATAGCGGTTTTAGTATTATTGGTGTTTTTGCATGTGCCCGTTCATGCCAAGGCCTTACAAAAGCAAGCTGTCAGTTACTTTAGCGATATGCGCCAAGGTCTGACCTATATTAATAAACACGATTATGTTAAGCAATTATTTCTGTTTTGTGCATTTTACTTCGTGTTGGTGTCACCGGTAGCATTTTTAACGCCGCTCCAGGTCACTCGTAGCTTTGGGGCGGAAGTTTGGCGTTTAACGGTCATAGAAGTTACCTTTTCAGTAGGCATGATGATGGGCGGAATTTTAATGGCTGCCTGGGGGGGATTTAATAATAGGATTCACTCAATGACCGTATCAACCCTCATGGTTGGGGCCTGTACCTTTACTCTGGGAATTATTCCGGTCTTTTCAATATACCTGATATTTATGGGTTTAGCCGGAATTGCGATGCCTATTTTTAATACGCCCTTTACGGTATTACTACAGGAGAAGGTGGAAGGGGATTATCTAGGCAGGGTATTCGGCGTATTAGGGATGATATCCAGTACGATGATGCCATTAGGCATGTTATTATTTGGCCCGTTGGCTGATATCATAAAAATTGAATGGCTGCTCATAGGAACCGGCTTACTGATATTTATTGAGGGCTTTATAATGCTGAGCAGCAAAGTGCTGATTGAGGCTGGGAAACCAATCCCGAAACCTGATCTGTAAGCGAAAAATTGATGGGATTTTCAGGTCAAGTTAAAAGCAATGGATTATATTCTGCAATTCAGGTTTGCATACAATTAATGCACCCCAAAGGTAGTCATTATTACAATGTCTAACTATTGGAGTGCATTTGAGTACCTAAAATCTAACTAAATCCTGGTGTAATATGGTGTTGCCTTCCAGATTCTCATTGCCGGCCCGACCACCTACCCAGATGAATACAAGGTCGCTATCTGTAACAACTTGTACTTCGAAAGAATTAAACATGGGGATAAATTCCGTACTGATCTTTGAATAAGCAGCAATCCTAAATGTCTCATCGAATACCTCATTCTTGGGCGTCGGGTCAAGATTAAAGATCTTAACTCTAGCTTTGTGACCTTTGGATCCGTTGTTCAATACAAGTACCCGAATATTATTAATACCCTCACTTACACTGATTGGACCAGTGGTGTACTTGTATTTTAACAATTTTGACATAGTATCATCTCCCTAAATATGATTACCTGGTTATAATATTCGCAAAATCTTATTTATGTGCATTGACGAGCTTCGGGTTGGAAGTCTGCGAGAATATCGTATACTAGTTTAAGAGACAAAAATCACGAAATTACTTGGAAAGTATTGCTAAATACAATATATACGAGTATAATTAAAAAAAATAATACATCTTTGATAATAGCAAACTTGGTGAAAACCAAGGACGCAAAGCTACGGGTCTAAAGCATATTATGCTATGACAGCCGGGTTGCCGAAGAGGGCGCAGACAAAGAACTGTATGCTTCGGCATATAGTTTTTTGTCGTTAGAGATGAAAAGAAAGGGGGAATGAAAGAGATACTTGAATTTCCTACCGACCGAAAAACCTTGTCGTTTGAAAATTGGAAGGGGTTATAAAGGAGGTCTGGTTTATGCGATTCAGGGAGAATATCAATACAATTTTGGCACTAACGTTATTAATAATGGTAGCTTCTTTTCAGCTGAGTACGGTAGTTACTGTGGAGGGACATGAGGACATAAAGGTTGTACAAATTAACAGTCTGGACGAACTCCAAACAGTCTTAAGCCAAGCTTTCGTAAATCGGGAAACCAACGTACAATTTGTATATACGGGTGCTAGTAAGGATTTACAACAAACCGAGGAACTAATAAATTCGATCATGGCCCAAGATGACTATCTTCAGTTCAATATTATAGGTTGGGGATTTGACAGTAATGGAACAGAAGGTGACAATCAAGTGAACCTGAATGTGTCTTATCTCACGACCCTGGATCAGGAGAAATATGTCGATCAGAAGGTGGATGAAATTTTATCCACAGTATTAGAGGTTGGTATGAACCCCGACCAAAAAGTGAAGGCAATTCATGACTACATAGTCCTAAATGTGGCCTATGATCAAACAATGACTGGAAATTCGGCCTATGCGGCCTTGAATAAAGGCCAGACCGTTTGCCAGGGATATTCACTACTGGCATACAAGATGCTAACCCAAGCGGGGCTTCAAGCCAGGATTATCAGGGGAAATGCCGGTGGTGAAGCACACGCTTGGAATATGGTGAATTTGGATGACGAATGGTATCATATAGACTTCACCTGGGATGACCCGGTGCCAGATGTAGCAGGTAGAGTTATTTATAAATATTATAATTTAAGCCTTCAGGAGATTGAGATAGACCATCAGTTGGATGGAGAATATGTCGGATTACCCTCAGCCAGCGCATCGTATGCAGATACACTGGGGGCAGGCTTGTACTAATCCCCGGTTCCCCAGCGGGTTCCGCCAAAACAGGGGATAATAACCGCAGGATGTTTTTTTATTCCCCCTTGTTCTACTATGTAACCAATTCAGGATATCACCTGCATTTTGAATTGGTTACGTATCATCTTGTTATGCCTATCTAAGCAGCTACTATTCCAATTATTCCTTATTAAGTGATATTGCTATTTTGAAGTCAGATTGAAGGTTTATCTGCCGAGCAGTAGATCCTGATTGCAACTGAAAAACCCCATTCATATGAGGTCCAAGTGAAATGGCTCAAACATATTAGCATTCGTTGAAGGGGGAAGGAAAAGTGTTAACACGGTTGGGGATTGGAACAGCAATCTTTTGCGTACTCAGTATTGCCGGGCAAATTGCTGGTGATGCAGATTTGATCCTTAATTTGACTGGTGGAGCAGCATTGGTGATGCTGGCGTTGGCGGTTATTTTTTCAGGTGTTCTTGGAAGTGGAGACAGGATTAGGGCAAATTTTGGTCATGAAGATAAACAGGAATATCAACGTAGAAACCAGTGGACATCTTCTTTGTTACTTATGGCTATACCTAATATTTTGGGAACTATAATTATATTTTCCTGCTTCTAGACGTCTTAAGAGTCATCGACAGATTTAAAAAATCGGAGTAGTAATAACCCAGGGTTGGACGTTTTTTGCTTCAGGAAAAATAACATGGCGGATAACACAGCACAACCATTTAGAATCGAAATTATCTTATTAGGACCAAAAGAGGGCTCCTTGAATGAAAATCAGTTATTTATCAGGCTGAAAGTTTAGCAACTTTCAGCCTTTTCGTTGTCAGAATGTTGCTGAGACGATCGGTTGCTTCGTCCTAAATGCAAAGTATTACCAGAACTACAACTATAAGAATATATTAAAGGTTGCGTATAGATAAGTAGTTTATAAGTGATAGAAAGGAATGCGCAATGAAGAAATTATCTGTCCGCAAAGTAGTAGCATTTGTATTGATTCTTTCCCTATTCTCAATACTCGGTTGTTCAAATTCTTCTGGCCAAAAGGGGGATCAACCACCTGACCCCAAGCCAACCAATACCAAAGATGAAATTGCGAGCATATTAAACGGAAACAAGGAAGTATTCAAAGTAACCTGGTCCCCGGATGCAACCCTGGTTGTATATATTCAAACTGGTAAGCCGGAAAAGAATGGACTGGATGAAGCCTATTTATGGAAGGTGGGCGAAGCCAAGGCCA
>CAZYJA010000273.1:0-3673 GCA_964647245.1 uncultured Syntrophomonas sp.
TTGCCAAGGTTGTGCACATACTTTAAATGTAAGCAACGCATAATAGTGTAAACTAAAGTAAAGGAAGTGGTTAAAATAGCACTATTAGGCGATCCATTTGTAGGTAATGTACCCCGCCAGCTGTCGGCCGATGAACTGCTACAGGCTTTACGCGTTGATTTAGCCGGTGAACTGGAAGCAATTGTTGGTTATGAAGCCCATGCCATGGCAACATCTGATACCCGAGTCAAAAAGGTCCTGGCCCATATTGCAGACGAAGAACGACAGCATGTGGGAGAATTGCAACAACTTCTTTTCATGTTGAACCCCAATGAAGAGCAGATGGTTCAACAGGGAAAACAAGCCGTGCAGCAAGCCCAGAGCCAAAATTTTTCTCAACCGATGCAGTAATTCCCCCCGAAAATCAAACTACAACCAGAGCTTATGTGATGACAGCCAATTCACATAAGCTTTTTTATACCGTAACGATACCAGATTAAAAAATACAGGTTGGGGTATGTTATAATTAGCTCTATTATAATTATAATACGCACCAAATGATGGTAAGATTTCATCATATTCACAAGAAACTAGCATACCCCAAAAGAGGCCATCTCCAGTCTGCCCTCTGGGATTCACCTTCCCGTAAACATGCTGGAAGGCGGTTTAATAAACCTACTAAATTTATCAAGGAGGACTTTATGGGCACCTATAGCTACGGTCAACCGGGAAAGCACGCCGGAAAAGAACGCCAGACTCGGATGCCGGTATCAGAACCTGCAGAGTTAATGAAATTTTTAATCGAGAAATTGCCCCATAAAGCCCGCAATAACATTAAATCATTGTTGACCCATCGACAGGTATTAGTAAATGACAAAGTAGTTACCCAGTATAATCACTTACTAAAGCCGGGCCAGGAAGTGGTTGTTAACTGGTCTCTAGTTAGAGATGAGGAGCAAAAGCAAGGCTTGAAAATAATATATGAAGACTCCGAAATCATAGTCATTGATAAACCTGCGGGTCTCCTATCTATCGCCTCTGATGTTGAAAAGCAATACACTGCCTATCACCAGCTGACCGAATATGTCCGGCGCGATAATCCCGAAAACCGTATATTTATTGTCCACCGCCTGGACCGGGATACATCAGGAGTAATGCTCTTTGCTAAAAACGAAGCGATCAAGCATTCTTTGCAGGATCAATGGAAAAATATTGTCGTTGATCGGGCCTACATTGCGGTAGTAGAAGGCAAGCTAGATCAAAAGCAAGACACCATTAAATCCTGGCTAAAAGAAACTAAAACCAAGCTTATGTATTCGAGTTCGATAAAGGGAGATGGACTGGAAGCGATAACTCATTACCAGGTTCTGCAGGCGGTGTCTAAATATTCTTTACTTGAAATCAGGCTGGAAACCGGAAGAAAGAACCAAATCCGGGTTCATATGAAAGATATTGGCCACAGCATAATCGGTGATAAAAAGTATGGATCAACCACCAACCCGATCGGTCGCCTGGGCCTTCATGCCCATATTCTTTCCTTTAAGCATCCGCTAACCGGTGAGCTGCTAAGCTTCGAAACGGAAGTACCCAAAAAGTTCTCGCGCTTGTTTCGATAGAGCTAATAAACCCCTTGGCCAAGCATCAGCTCAGCCAAGGGGTTAATCTCTTTCTGGGACCAGGTAACAATATGGCGGTAACCTGCCTTTTTTAGGCTCTTTCTCTAATCTAATTACAATTATTTTATGACAGGAGTAAAATAATCGGCAAGCGGGGAAAGATAGTTCTAAGATGAGGAGGTTATAAGATGAACTTACTAACCAGAGAAGATTTGACTATCCTTATGGAAAAACAGGATGATACCTGCATTTCTATTTATATGCCTACCTATCGCGCAGGAAGTGAGACCAGGCAAGGCCGAATCAGGTTGAAGAATCTTGTTAAGGAAGCTGAACAACGCTTAATAGGCACCGGAATGCGTTCTAGCGAGGTTAAACAATTGTTGGAACCTGTGCTGGGACTGGTATTAGAAAATCAATTTTGGCTGCAGCAGCGAGATGGACTGGCTATATTTCTGGCTGCAGATATGTTTTATTACTACTACCTGCCGGTAAAGGTCGATGAATTTGTGCAGATCGGTTCGCGCTTTCACCTCAAACCTCTCTTGCCCTTGCTGAGTGAGGATGGTTTGTTTTATGTTTTAGCCCTCAGTCAAAATGCGGTCCGGGTATTACAATGTACCCGTGCCAGTGTCAAGGAATTAGAATTGTACGGAATTCCCCATAGTCTCGCCGAAGCAATGCAATACGATGACCCGGAAAAACAGCTGCAGTTTAACACCAATAACTTGCCGGGAACCGATTTCGGAGCAGCAGCCATATTTCATGGCCAGGGAGTAGGAGCAAGTGACCACAAGGATGATATCCTGCGTTATTTCCGTTTGATTGATAGGGGGTTACGCGATTTATTACGGGAAGAAAAGGCTCCTCTGGTGCTAATCGGAGTTGAGTTTCTATTCCCCATCTACCGCGAAGCCAATACCTATGCTTATCTGACCGATGAAGGAGTCCCCGGTAATCCCGAAGAACTAAGCGCTGAAGATTTGCAGACCCTGGCCTGGCCGCTGGTCGAGCACTATTTCCATAAAGCTGAACAGGAAGCGATAACCTATTTTGGCCCTTTTAAGGGTACCGGCAGAACCACCCACAATATAAATGAAGCTGCTCCAGCTGCCTACCATGGGCAGGTTGAAATCCTTTTTTTAGCTGAAAACGCTAAGCAATGGGGCAAATTTGACCCCCAGCTAAACGGGGTTCATATTCATGAGGAAGCCGAACTCGGTGATGAAGACTTATATGATTTTACTGCCATTCAAACCATTCTAAACGGCGGATCGGTTTACGTAATGGATGCGCATCTAGTTCCTGATGGCCAATGTTTGGCGGCTTTGTTACGCTATTGATTTAACCGGGGCAGTCTGTCAGGGTACCCTCGGAAATAAGGCAATCGAAAAGCCTGCTCAATCAGCGTCTTATATGGGACATTTCCCTTCAGGGCTGTGTCCCATACCGTAAACACGCTTCAATCAAAGGCATTCCGATTGCCTGGCTCTTTAACAACATTATTGGGTGCGAAGCGAACATCGGTGGTGCCCTTGGGTACCTTTTAATCGATCAGAATAGGTCAGTTACAAATTCCGATCTAGTTTGGATAGGGACTTTTCAAACATTTCTGCTTGGTCAGGGTCCAGAATACTTTTAAGGAAACGATTGAATTCCTGGCCTACCGGCAATAATTCCTCCCCTAGCTGCCGACCTTTGGGGGTCAGGAAAATCTGCAAACTACGGCGGTCGTAGGGATCCTCTACTCTCTCCACCAGATTTTCCTTATAGAGCCGATCAATCACGCCGGTAACGGCTGGACTGTCCAGTTGGATTCGGAAAGCAATCTCTTTTACATTGCTCCCTTCATTTTGAAGTAAATCAAATAGCACAAAGGATTGAGTAGCCGTAATTCCGAATTTCGAACACCGATTATTGTAGTTACGACTTATCTTACGAGATAGGGCGGACAAACGAAAACACCAAAATGCTGTAAATTTTTCCACAGGTTAACTCCTTTGTTAAGATATTTTGTCAACGACGTCAATGCCCTCAGAACTTTCCCAGCCAAGTATCCAGACTTAGTATTCTATCTT
>CAZYJA010000274.1:0-3672 GCA_964647245.1 uncultured Syntrophomonas sp.
GATTTTTATTCCCGGTCCAACCTGATGAAGCAGTAATTCCCACCATTATCATCAAAGCCCGTCCCTGCGACGATTCAATCGGAGACCAAACATTTCCCAACAATCAGATGTTCGATCTCTAGTACGCCTCAAACACGGGCCTTTTATAATTTATTACCAATAATTATCACCAAACAGTTGCAGTAGCCTGCCGCAACCAGCCTTATTTATGTTTTAAAATGAACGGAGGTATCTCCAGGTCATTTCTATCCAGGAAGGAATGAGTTGGTCTTGGAGCCCGCGACCTCTGCGATGGTTCAGAAGTAGATGCCAATCTAGGACTGTCAAATCCCGTAGCAATCACGGTAACCCTGACTTCCTCACCCAGACTCTCATCAATGTTAGCGCCAAAAATTATATTGGCCTCAGCATCAGCTGACTCATGAATGATTGCTGCCGCTTCCTGAATCTCAAAAAGGGTGAGGTCACTCCCACCGCTAATATTAAACAAGACCCCTTTAGCTCCTTCAATAGAGGTTTCCAATAATGGGCTGGATATGGCCATGCGGGCCGCATCAGCTGAGCGGTTTTCTCCCTTGGCCTGGCCAATCCCCATTAGGGCTGAACCGGTATTTTTCATAACTGTTTGCACATCGGCAAAATCGCAGTTGATCAGCCCTGGTATGGCTATTAGATCAGAAATTCCCTGCACACCTTGCCTGAGAATATCATCCGCAATCCTAAAAGCGTCATTGACTGCGGTGTTTTTCTGTACTACCTGCAACAAGCGATCATTGGGGATGGTGATCAGGCTATCTACCTCTTCCTTCAAAGCTTGAATGCCCTTTTCAGCCTGCAAATTTCTCTTGCGGCCTTCAAACAAGAAAGGTTTGGTTACCACTCCCACGGTAAGTGCGCCTAGTTGTTTAGCTATGCGGGCTATGATAGGAGCTCCGCCGGTACCGGTTCCGCCGCCCATACCTGCCGTAATAAATACCATATCGGCACCCTGCAAGGCCTTTAATATTTCATCTTCATTTTCCATGGCTGCTTTCATGCCAACCTCAGGATCAGCACCTGCCCCTAATCCTTTGGTTAGTTTTCCGCCCACCTGAATTTTCTTTTCCGCCTTGGATTGGTATAGAGCCTGCGAATCAGTATTTACAGCAATAAATTCTACTCCTTTTAAACTTGCCTCTATCATTCTGTTGATGGCATTACTGCCTCCACCGCCTACCCCTATGACTTTAATTTCGGCAAATTGTTGCATTTCCACATCAAAATCTAACGGCATCCCTTACCCTCCTCCAAATTATTAAGAAAATAAATCCTTGAGCCAATAATTTACTTTATTAAAAACACTTGATACTCCCGCTTTGGATTCAACAACTGCCGGCTCCATATACTTAAAGCCATAAATTAATGCTCCCAAAGCCACTGAATTGCGGGGAATATTGATATCATTAACTAAGCCCTTTATGTTCTCAGGCATTCCCAAACGAACCGGCACATCCATATACTCCTCCATTACTTTTACGATACCAGCCAGTTGAGCTCCGCCGCCGGTAAGAACCAGCCCCCCGGCCAGCTTGTCCACACAAGTTAACTGTTGTAGTTCTGTATAGATCATTTCCATCATTTCAATGACCCGAGCGGATATTATATCGGCTACCAGTTGCTGGGAAACCTGTTTCACATCATTTCCCTGGATGTTGCGGACATTAATAACTACTTCATCCCTGGCCATTTCTGGCGCGGCTAGCCCGCAATCTTCTTTAATTCGAATGGCATCCTCAATAGATGTTCTCAGGACAATGGCCAAGTCTTTGCTTATATAATCACCACCAATAGGTAATACCGAGGTAGATAAGATGGACCCCCTACAAAAAACACTTATCTCGGTAGTGCCTCCACCCATGTCGATAAGAGCTACTCCCATATCTTTCTCTGAGGGTGTCAAGACCGATTCGGCAACCAGCAGCTGGTTATAGGCAATTTTATCAAAACGAAGATTTATCCTTTGAGCACTTCGCTGCAGGTTTTGAACCGCGGCAGTCGCAACAATAATTATTACTATTTCCACCTCTAAACGACTGCCCACCATTCCCACTGGGTCTTTTACCCCATCATAGCCATCAACAATATATTGCCTTTCTATAACTTGAATTATGGTTTTATCAGGCGAGAGCGCTATATTTTGGGCGGAGCTTAGTACTCGCTCTTTATCTTCCAGGGTTATTTCATTGTTGGGATTACCGACCGCGACTACCGCATGATTACTTACGGCTGAGACACTGATGCCCGAAAAGCCAGTTAGAGCGCTCATGATCTCTACCCCGGTCAGTCTCTCCAATTCATTTAAACAGGCATCTACGGAACGGGCCGTGCTTTCAATATCTATAATATTGCCTTTTCTTAAACCATAAGAAGGCACTTGGGCTAATCCCAAGACGTTGATACCATTGACATGGTTAAATTCACCTAGGGCAGCCTTAATTGAACTGCTGCCAACATCCAAACCAATTACGATATGACGTTTGCTAATTTTAAAGCACCCCTTAACAAATTATATTACCCTAAAAATACCACAAACGTATTTATTATCCTCTTTTAAGGCCAGATTATTATCAGTACTTTTTCAATAGATATCGACGTATTATCCCTAGATTCTGGAATAATCTCACCCCAAATACTACGACTGCCGCCAGGTATAATTCCAAACCCAACTTGTCACCCAAATAGGCAAATCCGGCTGCCAACAAGCTATTTACAATAAAACCACTTAGAAATATGGTATTATCAAAAGAATCTTCCATGTAGGCGCGAATACCACCCATGACCGAATCCAAGGCGGCCAGTACCCCTATGGACATATACTTGACCATGGCCACTGGCAATAAAATCGGTAGCTGAAAACCTATAAACATACCAACCAGTAAGCATAATAGAATTAATGGCCACATATTATGATTCCGCCTTTTTATTGATCTGAGTCGGGGAAGTAAACTGGAATTTTAGAGCTCCAGTAAACGCCGGTATATCAATCTTTTCACTCTTGTTCAATTGAGCCTGCAAGCCGAAAGATTTTAATTCTTCCAGCTTCCCACCTCTGATTAATAATCCACTTTCCAGCAGTTGTGGATTTCCGGTAGCTTTAATGACGAATGGAGGCGCAATTTTGTTCCAGTTAACTAAAATAGTGGTTCCTGCACACCTGATTTCCGACATGGAAGTAATACGTTCATTGTTGACAGATATTGCCTCAGCCCCAGAAGCCCTCATCTCGTTGACGATATTCAAAATATCAATATCATGAACCAGCAAGGCATTGGGATCATCTCCCGGCAGTACGCTGCGGGGACTGTCATTTAAGGTTACGACAATTCCCGGACCATGTACCGGTATTAACCCGGCCGCCATGTTCGATTTTTCCAATTCTTCCTGTAAGTCAGCGTTTAATTGGTCTTCGCTGCGTACGTTGGTCATTTTTTCCCGTAAAGACACTAGCTCTCTGGAAAGAGCCTCCTTTTCCTGGGTTAAGGTACTGTTTTTAAGGGCTAATTCGTCAACCCTGGCTCCACGCAAATTGGTGCCATTTTCCGCGGTTCTAAACTGAACCGACAGCATTATGCCTAGAATTAAGCAAACGGCTAATATGGTTATTTTCCCGCTGGTATCTCGCACTTCATCACC
>CAZYJA010000275.1:0-3658 GCA_964647245.1 uncultured Syntrophomonas sp.
GATGAAAGGTGTAAAAATTATTCGGCAAATACTCCATATTGGCCAAGTCACCTTTTATAACCATATGAGCAAACTCACGAATATGCGGATCAGAAGCACAGGCATTGAGGGTATAAGGGGCATGACCCAAGAGCGGTGCGAAATCATGTTCGTGGGCCAAAGCCACCAGGGCAGCCGCATCCTTCTCATCCATTTTCTTAGCTTTGCTGCCCCGCGGATTGCGGGTGAAGAATTGAAATGTATTGGCTCCCAGGCTTAAAGCCTCTTCCCCCATATGTTTGAACCCTTTAGAGGTTGATAAATGACAGCCTATATTAAGCATTTAAATTTTCCTCCTTACATTGAATTCATACCTTTACCTTGATAGCCTTCCAAACGTAACAGTTTTATCTTCATATCCAATCCTCCCCCATAACCTACCAGGTCCCCATTTGCACCAATAATCCGATGGCAGGGAATAAAAATCGCAATTGGGTTTCTATTATTGGCTAGTCCTACCGCACGGGCGCCTTTGGGATTTCCTACAGCTATAGCAATGTCTTTATAGCTGGCGGTTTGACCGTACGGAACATCGAGCAATTTCTGCCATACGCTTTTCATAAACGGTGTTCCCTCCGGCAGGAGCGGCAAATCAAATTCCTTTAGTTGCCCGTTTAGGTATAGCTCAAGCTGCTCAAAGGCCTGTCTTAGGAGAGGCGTTTCGCCTAACTCCATATCCTGGGGCACGTTATCATTCGGCAAATATAAATGGCTGATGCAGTTATTTTTTTCAGCAATCCCAATCTTCCCTATTGAGGTTTCCCTAAAAAATATCATAATATTTTCTCCCCTCCAGAATTACAGATACGGTCTCGTTATAATAGCTTAACTATACCAAATGCTCGGAGCTAAATCTCCCACTTTCGAGCTTACCCATAAGGACATATGGACTAATATGTTATAATTCTTTTAAAGAACGGGGGAGGAACACAATGAAATACTTGGTAATCGGCGCCGGCGGTACCGGTGGAAGTATCGGGGCATTGATGACTGAGGCCGGCAAAGACGTAACTGTAATCGCCAGGGGAAAACATCTGAAGGCAATTCAAAGTCATGGTTTAAAGATGGAGACCACTTGCAAAGGTAATTATACCGTCTTTCCCATAAAGGCTTATGATATGGATCATTACCATGAACAGCCGGATGTAATATTTAACTGCGTGAAAGGCTATTCCCTGCCGGATACCATTCCTTTTATCAAAAAGGTTGCTCATAAAGACACTATCGTTATACCAATACTGAATATCTACGGCACCGGGGCCCGGATGCAGGAACTGCTACCCGAGTTATTGGTGACAGATGGATGTATTTATATTTCTGCGGAGATAATAGAGCCCGGTACCATATTGCAAACCGGGGATATTTTTCGGGTGGTATTCGGGGTGAGAAAACCAGAGGAATACCGACCTATACTTGAAGAGGTGGCTGCAGACCTGAAGAACAGTGGTATCACCGGTATTGTGTCTGATAACATCAGGAGGGATGCACTTCAGAAATTCTCCTATGTATCGCCTATGGCTGCCTGCGGCGTCTATTATGATATTAGTGCCGGAGCAGCCCAGCAGGAAGGAAAAGTGAGAGATACGTTTGTGGCGCTTATCCGTGAGATTGATGCACTGGCGCAGGCTATGGACATACACTTTACGGTAGATGTCGTGCAGACCAATCTGAGGATCCTGGGCAGTCTTTCACCGGCAGCTACTACTTCCATGCAGAGAGACGTAAAACAGGGTAATAATTCCGAGATCGACGGTCTCATATTTGAAGTGGTGCGTTTGGGCAAAGAGTATGACGTCCCTGTACCTACTTATGAAATGATTGCAGATTATCTTAAATGATTGTTGTATATACAGGTCAGTATTAATAGAATCAATTAATATTAAAACTGGAGGACAAATATGAAAACTCTGTTGTTTCTAGCTAAAGGATTTGAAACCATGGAATTCAGCGTTTTTGTTGATGTGATGGGATGGGCTAGAAATGATTATGGACTTGACGTTCAAGTTGTTACCTGCGGATTTCAAAAGCAAGTTACGAGTGCTTTCAATATTCCTGTATTAGTAGATAAAACGATAGAAGAAATTGACGTCAATGATTTCGCTGCCCTGGTCATACCAGGCGGATTCGAGGAATATGGTTTCTATGATGAGGCATACAATGACAGATTTTTGCAGCTAATAAGAGAATTTGATGCCAAAGGCAAAATTATTGCATCAGTTTGTGTGGGGGCTTTACCGATGGGCAAAAGCGGGATATTAAAAAACCGCCGGGCCACCACCTATCATTTAGGGGACGGACGACGCCAAGAGCAGCTAAGAGCGTTCAATGCAGACGTAATCAACGAACCCATCGTGGTTGATAACAATATTATTACTTCATATTGTCCGCAAACTGCTCCGGATGTGGCATTCAAGCTATTGGAACTGCTGACCTCCCCGGAGCAAATGGAAAGAATTAAAACTGACATGGGTTTTTAATAAAATTATCACTACAAGTAGCATATTAGGGGGACGCTTGTTCTCCCATCACCAATCAAACACACTCGATCTGCTTCTCAATAATTATTTACCGCCTAAATTCAAATAGGCAGGATTCCCGTGATTGCTCGTTGAATTTACACACTTAATCAGCTATTTTGTAAAATCTGCTATAATTTCCATAGAAGCAAACTTCAATGCAAAGAAGGTATGCTAAATGAGATTCGTCTGTCCCTTGATCGTCGTCAATGATATGGAGGTCTCCAAACACTTTTACCAAACCGTGCTGGAGCAAAAAGTGCAGTACGACTTCGGGGAAAACGTGACTTTTGCAGGCGGCTTTGCCATCCATCTTAAATCACATTTCGCCGGGCTGATCAATCTGAGCCCCCATGACATAATTCCCCAAGCAAACAACTGTGAATTATATTTTGAAGAAGACAATCTGGAGGATCTGCTGGAGCGGTTAAAGAGCATAGATGACCTGGAATATATTCATGGACTCAATGAACAACCCTGGGGGCAAAGAGTTATCAGGTTTTATGACCCGGATAAGCACATTATCGAAGTGGGTGAATCCATGGCCAGCGTGGCCAGAAGGTTTTTAAGCCAGGGGCTTACGGTAGAAGAAACTGCCCGGCGCACATCCATGCCGGTCGAATTCGTTCAGAAATGCCGCTAGGGCAATTATATAATATACAGGAGGAATACCATGAACTTTATTGGCAATATAATTTGGCTGATATTCGGAGGAATCATTGGCGCCATACTGTGGGCAATAGGCGGCTTACTTTTATGCGTAACCATAATCGGTATACCTTTCGGATTACAGTGTTTCAAGATCGCCAGTTTTGTATTATGGCCATTCGGCCGGGATATTGAGCCGGGCAACTTTGGGGTTGGCGGTCTGCTGCTTAACATTATCTGGATTATTTTCTGCGGTTGGGAACTGGCCGTTACCCACCTAGTCATAGGCTTGATATTTTGTGTAACTATCATAGGTATACCCTTTGGCCTGCAGCATTTCAAGTTTGCCCTGCTGGGGCTGATCCCTTTCGGGGCCAAAATAAACTGAAATGCAGCTTCCGTGTTACACCGGGACGTCAGACCGTGTGAGAATTTCCCGCAAATAAACAACAATT
>CAZYJA010000276.1:0-3649 GCA_964647245.1 uncultured Syntrophomonas sp.
TGATGAATTACTTAAAATTGCCCGGGCAGCCCGGCCCAAGATGATTGTAGCCGGAGCCAGCGCCTACCCGCGCGCTCTGGATTTTAAACGGTTTCGGGCCATTGCTGATGAAGTCGGGGCCTTACTTTTCGTAGATATGGCCCATATAGCTGGTCTGGTTGCAGCGGGACTGCACGTCAGCCCGGTGCCGTATGCGGACTTTGTGACCACTACCACCCATAAGACTCTGCGGGGACCGCGGGGGGGATTAATCCTTTGCCGGCAGGAATGGGCTGCCAAGATTGACAAAGCTATTTTTCCAGGTATTCAAGGCGGGCCGCTCATGCATGTTATTGCGGCCAAGGCGGTATGCCTGAAAGAAGCCTTGCGGCCTGAATTCAAAGATTATCAGCAGCACATCGTGAATAACGCTTCCATATTAGCCGAGGCCTTGGTTGCCAAAGGACTGCGGCTGGTTTCCGGCGGAACCGATAACCATCTTATGCTGGTTGATGTTAGACCTAAAAAGTTAACGGGTAAAGAGGCCGAAGAAATATTGGAATCCATTAATATTACGGTTAATAAAAACGGGATTCCCTTCGATCCGGAGAAACCTACTATTACCAGCGGGGTCCGAATTGGTACCCCGGCGGTTACCAGCCGAGGCCTGCGGGGCCAGGATATGAAGGATATGGCGGAGGCTATTTCTCTGGCTTTGGACTTTCCGGAGGATGCACCTAAGCTCGATCAAGCGCGTGCAATTGTTAAAGGTTTATGTGATAAATTTCCCTTGTATGGAATATAAAGCTTAATATGATTAAAGAAAAGATGAGGCCCTCCTGGGATGAATATTTTCTGGAATTGGCAGACTTGGTGGCCAGTCGCTCCACCTGCCTCCGTCGGCAGGTGGGTGCGGTTTTGGTGAGGAAAGAACGGATTATTGCGACCGGCTATAATGGTGCCCCCCGGGCTTTGAATCATTGTTTGGACATTGGGTGCCTGCGCGCGGAAATGGGAATACCGTCCGGGCAAAGATATGAGCTCTGTCGCGGGGTGCATGCAGAACAGAATGCGATTATCAACGCTGCTTATTACGGAGTACCGACTCAGGACACGGTCTTATACTGTACCAACCAGCCCTGCATAATTTGTGCGCGAATCTTAATCAATGCGGGTATTATTAGAGTTGTTCACCGGGGTGATTTTGATGATAATCTAGCCCTGCAGTTTATGCAGGAAGCGGGTATTGAATTGGTGGAGATGCATTACAAGAAAAGGGAGTAATAATCGTGGAGACTAAAACCCTGTCCTTGCCCAAGTTAAACTTACTTCACCCTACCTTGGAATCGACGGCACTTAAATTGATGGAGGAAGCCGGTGAGCTGGCTCAGTGCATAGGAAAATACCGGTGCCTAAGCGGAGAAGAGGTACAGATGGAAGAAGCCACAGTAGCCGAGGAGATTTCCAAAGAACTGTTGGATGTAGCTCAAACTGCAGTAACCATGATGTTTGTGATGGAGGAACAATTCGGTATAGATATTGAAGAATTGTTGCAAAAACATATTGATAAATTAGTGTATAGAGGTTATTTGACCAGATGATTGCCGGGCCAAGCTAATCTATCCCGGCTTAATACTCCAATAAACCAGGCTTATGTACAAATTATCCTAACAATATATCTTTTTCGCTAAATATAAAAATTTTTCCTCGCGTAAAAAGGGTTTTCAAATACTATGTAGAATTGCTTAAAAAAAGGAAATTCAAAAACCTTGTGCGAGCATTAAGGATGGTTAATAGTGGTTCAAAAGAAAGCGAACTGGGCCAAATCACTTAGTATGGCGATTAATCTCGCCACTTCAGTAGGGGCGGCTATAGCTGCGGGCTTGCTGGGCGGCAGATGGCTGGATGCAAAGTTTGATACGGGAAATTGGTTGACAATTATCGGATTTATGCTGGGCGTGGCAACCGCTGGTAAGATGATGTGGGATAAGCTGATGAATGAAGGTCGTAAATCATCATTGCCTTCAACAAGACAGGAAGACGATAAGCAGCAATAATTATGGTTGGGTTAAGGATGATTGACAGACTGTTGTATTGGTTTGAGGTTTTGGAATCGGCTATGACCTAGCAGAGCGACAAAACCAAAAATAAATATTTAATTAGGGAAGGAGGGAAAAAAGATGATATTTGGTATGTGGGATAGTGTGTTTTTTAAGTTGGGGCCAATCCCTGTGGATCATTTAGTTGTAACCCAGTGGGCACTGGTTGCCGTGCTTGGATTAACTGCTTTTTTTGCCACGCGGAACATGCAACTGGTTCCGAGAGGCTTACAAAATGGCTTTGAAATGATAATTACGTTTACTTACGACTTCTTTACTCAGGTGATGGACGAGGAACATATCGCGAAGAAATGGGCGCCGTTGCTCTCAACATTTTTTTTGTTCATAGTATGCAGCAATTATAGTGGATTAATCCCCGGTGCTGCTGAAATCGGAGGATTTCAACCACCTACCAGTAACTGGAATGTTACTATGACATTGGCGTTGATTACTTTAGTTTCAGGATTTTCGGAGCATGGAGCTCACTACCTGGGGCATTTCGTTAGTCCCAATGCGGCATTTTTACCGCTTAACCTGCTTGAAGAAATCGCACACCCGCTATCTCTCACCGTTCGTCTATTTGGAAATATTTTTGGCGAAGAAATGATAATTGCTTATCTGTTATTTTTAGCGCCATTTATCATTCCAACAGCGTTAATGGGCTTGAGCGTAATGTTAGGTGCCATTCAAGCAGTAGTATTTACACTTTTGTCAGCTAGCTATATAGCTGCAGCAACATCAGCGGGTCATTAAAATTAATAATAGGATATTTGTCAATGCAGTGGAGCATTGCAGCGGAAAGGGGGGAAAAAAATGGGTATATTAGCAATAGGAGCTGGTATAGCGGTATCTATCGCCGGCCTAGGCGGTGGTATTGGTATGGGTGTGGCCGGTGGCAAAGCTATCGAATCTATCGCCAGACAGCCTGAAGTAGGCGGAGACATAAGAACATTACTGTTCATTACCTTGGCCTTCATTGAAACCTTAACGATTTATGGTTTGTTGATCGCATTCATGATCGTTGGCAAAATGACCGCTTAGTATTGGGTTAAACCAAGCAATAATTAGACAATTTAACCAGTCAGTCATTACTGGGGGGCGATGGGGCAGGTATATACATAAGATTCCCGGCTCTATCGCCCTTTTTATTTTAAGCACTAGAGAGATTGGAGGTAGCACATCCGTGAAAAGGAATAAATGGATTTACTTATCAGGCCTCCTTTTATCCTTAATTATGGTAATGGGATTTGCGGCCTTCTGTATGGCATCAGGCGACGGTAATGCACCAATAGGTGCACCGGCTGGAAAACCGCCTGCTTTCGGTAACTTGTATGTTATAGGCTGGTCGGCAGTTAACTTCTTCTTACTGCTGGCAGTTCTGTATAAGTTTGCTTTTAACCCCATCAATGAGATGTTGGCACAGCGGACAAATACCATCGAAAGTAGTATCAAGCATGCAGAAGAGCTGAAAGTTGAAGTTGAGCAGATGAGAAAAGAAGCTCAAGCCAACTTGATTGAATCCCGGAGGGAAGCCCAGGAGATTGTGACCCGAGCCACAAAATCGGCCGAAG
>CAZYJA010000277.1:0-3639 GCA_964647245.1 uncultured Syntrophomonas sp.
TCTAGATCTATTTAGCGGGAAGGCCCCTTATACAATAAAGCTATTTGAAACGGGAGAGTCTTATAAGGACCGGGAGATGATAATTGATGGGGTTCGGGGCAAAATACATGGTACAGCCTCAGGGGAACCTCGGGTTGATGAGAACAACCAAATTACTGGCGCCACCATTATCATCAGACCTATAGCCCGGGTGCAGGAACTGGTAAATAGTATCAGCGGTGCTCAAGCCAGCTTTACTTTTGATTCCATAATAGGTGAGGATGAGATTTTAAAAAATTCAATTAGTCTGGCTAAAATAGCCAGTGCAAATAATTCTGCCGTTCTCCTGCAAGCTGCCAGCGGTACTGGCAAAGAAGTATTTGCCCAGGCCATTCATAATGGGAGCTCCCGTAAAAGTGGGCCTTTTGTGGCTATTAATTGTGCTGCTTTACCCAGAGAATTGGTAGGCAGTGAACTCTTCGGTTATGTCGAAGGAGCATTCACCGGGGCCAAACGAGGAGGCAGACTGGGGAAATTTGAACTGGCTAATAAAGGAACTCTCATGTTGGACGAAATTGGGGATATGCCATTGGAGCAGCAGGCTCTGTTACTGCGGGCCATTCAGGAGAAGGTTATTCTACGAGTAGGCGGTGATTCTCCGATCAACGTGGATGTCAGAATAATCGCAGCTACCAATCAAGACTTACTCGAATTGGTGGGACAGGGAAGGTTCCGGGCCGATCTGTACTACCGGCTGAATGTAGTTAAAATTACAATTCCGGCATTAGCGGAAAGACGTAAAGACCTAATACTATTATTTGAACATTTTGTTAAGATTATGTCACCTCGGTTTAATAAACGCATTACCAAAATTGATGACAAAGTTATGAAATGTCTGCAAGCTTATGAGTGGCCGGGAAACGTTCGTGAACTGCAAAACGTGGTAGAGAGGACTCTTTTGCTGGCTGAGAATGGACATATCACGTTAGATTGTTTGCCGCGCGAAATTGTTACACCGGCAGTCGTTGATTACAGGGATAGGGTGGCAGTTGACCTTCGGGATTTTACTGTATCCAACCGCAGTACCCGCAAACTTCAGATTGAGGAACAAGAGAGGGAAAAAATCATTCGCATTCTGGATGTGCATGGGGGTAATGTGACCAAGACCGCCGAGGAGCTGGGAATGTCACGCAATACCTTGTATAGAAAAATGAAAAGCTACGAGATCACCAATTAGGCACCTATCAGATCATATCTAGCTTGTTGTTTCCGCGCTGGCAATAAAGCCGATTTCACCCGTGGTGACAACTCTCACCTATATTATTACAGTGCATTGATCTAAGGTTTCCATTTACGGTTTATACAAGGAGGGTGAAAATGAAACAAGATATTTTGACAGGAGTCGAAGTGCCGGCAAGTTTTTAGGGATTTAGTTTGGCCACATCCGATAGACTAATAACTTCAGACTGATCTTTATCAGTATCCGCAAAGTGCCACCACTCACTAAATATGCTCTCAAAACCATTCTTAACCATAATGCTTTCTAATAGCTGTGCATTTGCAGTTTGTTCCGCATTTACATCCGAGTAGTCTCGGTTAGAAAGAGGACTGAAATCATCAAAACCGCTGGGCATGGGTAATTCCTGACCGGTTAATTCGACCAAAGTTACATCCACCGCAATGCCTTTGGAATGATTTGAAAATCCCTGGTAGGGGTTAACTACATACCTACTGTCAGGCAGCACCTCCCACAATTTGAATTGGGCTTCGGGTGGCCTATAGGCATCCCAGATTTTCAAAGAATAGCCTGATGATATGAAATCTTTTTGGGCCCTACTAAGTTTTTCAGCCGTTCCTCTTCGCAGATAGGCCTCATTTATATCGTAAATTCTGGTATTAAATATATTGTTATCGCTGGCATAAGCCAGGCTAATTTGTATACCAGGACTTAAATCTGAAATAAGAACTACATCTGAAGGACTAGTTGGTGGTTCTGGAACAGGCTCTACTTTTTTCTCGGCTACCGGTTTAAAATCATGAAACGTGAAAACGATTAGAAGAAAACTGCCCAGTATGACCACGAGAAAAAACCTTGCTTTAGAGGAAAGCCAATTATTCGGTAACAAACGCAGTGTCCTTTCTTTATCAAAATGTCTTGTTTAAGTAAAATATAAGCTCGACGGCCATTCCAGATTAAGGGCATATAGGCAATTAAAAGCGAAATTAACGGTAAATAAACCATAATTTTCGGTTGCCTTGGTTTAGAGGCTTATTATACCCTGAACAACCTTAGCGAGATTGCATTATTATTATTTATAACAAAAACGATTAATATACCGGTTTAGGGTGCTGAAGATGTCTATAAAACAAACTAATACACTGGCCGCAAATGTTAGATAAAACGTTATATAATGGTAGCATTATTATTTTCATCTAATCCGGGGAGTAAATAAATATTATATTAGCGAAAACTATAAAGTACATCCATTACAAAGGAGAATATGCGGAAGATATGCATGATTTGTTATTGAAATACTTTGTCAGAGACTATCAGGATGATCAAAACCCCAATGTTCGTGAACAATATGGCAAATTCACCAGCGGGGTGGGCATCGTTGTAAATGTGTTTCTCTTCATCATAAAATTTGCGGTGGGCACAATTTTCCATAGCGTGTCTATCACTGCCGATGCGGTAAACAATCTTTCCGATGCCGGCTCATCTATAATATCCTTAGTAAGCTTTAAATTATCAAATAAGCCTCCAGATAGGGATCACCCATTCGGCCACGCCAGAATTGAGTATATCGCCTCTTCGGTAGTCGGATTCTTAATCCTTTTGATAGGATGGGAGCTGATAAAAACCTCTTTTGAAAAAATTTTGGATCCGAGTTCGATTGAATTCAGCATAATCACCGTCTTGGTGTTGGCCTTTTCAATTATCGCCAAGCTATGGCTGTACCAATTAAATACCAAGCTTGGGAATCGCATCAATTCATCGGTTATGAAGGCAACTGCTGCGGACAGCTTAGCGGATACGCTGGCTACTTCCGCTGTTTTGGCATCGACGATTATAAGTCCGTTGGTAGGATTTCAATTAGACGGTTACATGGGAGTGGCCGTAGCCATTATTATTATAATATCAGCGATTAAAATCCTAAGAGATATGCTGGACACTCTGCTGGGGAAAATGCCCTCAACCGAGTTAATCCATACAATTGTTACTTATATTCGGAAATATGACGGTGTAATTGGAATCCATGACCTGGTCGTGCACGATTATGGGCCTCATCGTTGTTTTGCATCAGTCCATGTCGAAGTTGACGCCCGGGTGGATGTTATGGAAAGTCATGATTTAATTGATAATATTGAACGGGATTTTGCCAAGGATTTGGGTATTCCAGTAGTTATACATATGGACCCCATAGTAACGGATGACCCTTTTGTAAACCAAATGCAGCAAATAACCAGGCAAATTATCAACAACATAGATTCTTCTTTATCTATGCATGATTTTCGGGTAGTAAAAGGCACCACCCATAGTAATATGATTTTTGATGTAACAGTTCCATTTGATTGTAAAAAGGAGGAATGCCAAATAATTGCAGCAATCACCAGCGGAATTAAGGACATAAATAAAAATCTATACCCGATAATTACTAT
>CAZYJA010000278.1:0-3635 GCA_964647245.1 uncultured Syntrophomonas sp.
TCCTGAGGCCGTAGAACTTGTAATCCAGGCCGGAGCCATGACAACCGGCGGAGAAGTCTTCGTGCTGGATATGGGTGAGCCCGTAAACATTGCCGACATGGCCCGGGACCTGATCAAGCTGTGCGGATTTGAACCCGGACGCGACATAGAGATCAAATTCACGGGCATCAGGCCCGGTGAGAAGCTCTACGAAGAACTCTTCTCCGGACGCGAAGAAATGGGCGCTACCCGTCATGAAAGAATATTTATATCGAAAAAAGAGCTGGAGCAAATATATTCTGGTATAAACAAAAGCATCTACACCTGGTTCATGGATGCCGGCCCGGATAATATCTCCATCCTTAACCTGATCGCATCCATAATCCCAGAATACCACCGACCCGATCACCCATCGGTGTCAGAAATAAAGCCCCCGGCAGCAACCAAAGTCTAGCTGCAAGAAGCCCTAAAACAGAGCAGTTAAATTAGTAGGTGTTACGGGATTATGATATAATCGGATTAATGATATGGAAGGGACGGTGAACCTATGGATAAGGAAATTATCTTCTTGGTTGAAGAAGCTCCAGAGGGAGGCTATGTAGCAAGAGCATTAGGCCATTCCATATTTACGGAAAGTGAAACTCTGGATGACATAAAAAAAGAAATAAAGGACGCTGTAAGGTGCCATTTTGATACAGAGCACATACCTAGTATAATTCGATTACAATTTATTAAAGAAGAAGTTATGGCGATATGAGGATATTACGTAATATTGACGGTAAACACCTGGCCCGACTTCTAACACGATATGGTTATGAAGTAACGAGGCAAACCGGCAGTCACATTCGATTAACATCAACCATCTGTGGTGAAGAACATCACGTGACAATTCCAGACCACCGTCCTCTAAGAATAGGGACCCTTAATGCTATATTAGGGGACGTTGCAATTTACCTGAATAAGAGCAAGGATGAAGTAATAAAAGAAATCTTCAGCTAATAAATAAGTGAACTTTTTGTCGGTGTAACGTACTCTACTTAATCGGCACACCCGGATCCAAAATCCTCAAATCCTTCCCATATTTCTTGCCCAAGGCCTGCAACACCTCAATATCCTCAGGACTGAGCTTAGTCAGCAGAATCTCGCGGGTACGAACCAGCTCATCATGAGTCTGGTGCTTACTATTACCCACCCGGTACAGATAGCTTATCTCCTCCGAGCTCAGCCTCTTCAATATTACCAGTCCCGCCTTAACCAAATCACTTTTCTCCACCGGCTGATTAACCTTATCCAGCACACTGTTCGCGATATCCGTATTGGCAGGCTTAGTCCCCGCAGTCCCCGCCGGCGCCTGCCCCGGAGCTACATGCACTCCCGGGCTGACCGTACCACCTTCACCCGGCTTGACGGTGCTGGGATTACCATCAGGAGATTCACTGGTAATATCACCGGGCAAGGGGCTCGCCACATCCCGAAACAACACTCCGGGCACATTCAAACCCGCCACCAGATTATCCAGCTTATAATTCACATAAAGCCCCAGACACAGCACCACATTTACCAGCACCCCAATAACAATAAAAACCTTATATTTCCTCCGCATCCGCCGCATAAAAAACCCACCTCATCTTCAACTAAAAGAATGTCTAACAAATAACTATTCGCCATCAAAAACTACATTCCTGCCGCACGACTAGTGGATAGTGGATAGCGGATAGTGGATAGTGGATAGTGGATAGTGGATAGTGGATAGTGGATAGTGGACAGTGGACAGTGTATAATGGATAGTGGACGATGACTAGTGGACAGTGAATAGTGAAAGACCGTTCCCCAACTATCCACTATCCACTATCCACTATCCCCTATCTACTAACTAAAAGGAGTTCTCATGAAACAAATAGTCTATTGGTTGTTTACCCTGATTTGCATAGCCGTCATCTTCTACTTTTCCCGGCAACCATTTTCCCAACAGGACATAAGCCCTTACTTACATAAATATCCATCATTGGTAAGCCTGTTAAAAACTATACCAGATATCCACTTCCACTATATCGGACGACTGCATAGCAGTCATGCTGACCCCTTAGGCTTTATCCAGTTTATAATTCGAAAAATGGCCCATATCACCATATACGGCCTATTAGGACTATCCCTGCTCTTCGCCATGAACGGTAAAAACAAAATCACCTGGAAAAGCTACCTCCTGGCCGGAATCCTAGTACTGGGAGTAGCCTCCACCGATGAACTTAACCAGTTGCATAACCCGGACCGAACCGGCTGCACCGCCGACGTAATATTAGACTTCACCGGCTTTCTAATATTCAGCACGATAATCAAGTGGAAGGGATAATAGTGGACAGTGGATAGGGGATAGTGGATAGTTGGGGAACGGGTCTTTCACTATCCACTATCCACTATCCACTATCCACTAAATAAAAGGGGGTAGGAAATGACGAAAAGTATTGTTTACGAAAAGGCTTTTGCATTTGCTGTGGAGATAATACAATTATATAAGTACCTAAACGGGGAAAAGAGAGAGTTTGTGTTATCCAAACAGATTTTAAGATCAGGAACAAGTATTGGAGCAAATATTAAAGAAGCATTACAGGGTCAAACTAAAAGAGATTTTATCTCAAAAATAAATATATCATTAAAAGAAGCTTCTGAAACAGAGTATTGGTTAGATCTATTAAAAGCTGGCAACTATATAGATAAAAAAACTCATGAACAACTATTAACCAAATGCCAGGAACTAATAAAAATTATGACAGCAATAATAAAAACAGCTAAAAAAAGTCAAAATAGAGGAGAGCAATGATAGTGGATAGTGGATAGTGGATAGTGGATAGTGGATAGTGAAGAAAAAACCGTTCCCCAAACTATCCACTATCCCTTATCCACTATCCACTGCCCATTATTCCTTAACTAACTATAAGGCAAAAGGAGACTAACGGTGCCAAAAAATAACTATCCACTATCCACTATCCACTATCCACTAATCGACCTACACACCCACATCTTACCCGGCTTGGACGACGGCGCCAAAAACCTAGACCAATCCCTAACCATGGCCAAACTCGCCCTAACCGACGGCATAACCATCCTCGTCGCAACCCCCCACGTAATAACCGGCGAAATAGACAACCGCAAAACCGACATCCTGGAGGCCGTAGCCGACCTAAATCAGCTTCTGGCCAGAAATAACATCCCCCTGCAAATCCTCCCCGGAGCCGAATACCGCCTGGACTCCAACCTGCCCCACCGCCTGGCCTCAGGCGACCTCTTAACCATAAACAACACCGGCCGCTACCTCCTGGTGGAACTTCCCACCACCATGGTGCCCGATTACACCGCCCGAGTACTCTATGACCTGCAACTCCAGGGAATAACCCCCATTCTGGCCCACCCCGAGAGAAATACCGGTTTCGAAAACGACCCCGAACTCCTCAAAAACTTCACCAGCCGCGGAATCCTGGCCCAGATCACCTCCGGTAGCATCACCGGCCTGTTTGGCAGAGCAGCGAAGAAAACCGCCGCCAAGTTCCTGCAGGAAGGCTACGCCCATATAGTATCCTCCGACGCCCACAACGCCACCAGCCGCCCCCCGATCTTATCCCAGGCATTCCAGGCCCTGGCCCGCAGGGGAGGAACCGACT
>CAZYJA010000279.1:0-3631 GCA_964647245.1 uncultured Syntrophomonas sp.
CACCCAACGGTGTTAATTGTTGTTTATTTGCGGGAAATTCTCACACGGTCTGACGGGGTTATTGTAACCTTGTGATAAAGAAGTTATTTACTCTAAAGGAGGCCAAGAAAACCATTAATGGATATTATAATTGAAAATATACCAGCATATCGGATTGCTTATATAAGGCAAATTGGCCCTTATGGAATTAACAATGTGCAAACAATGGAAGAATTAAAAAAATGGGCAAAACTGAATCATTTATTTAATGATGAATCTATAATACTTGGAATTGCCCAGGATAATCCTGAAGCTACTAAACCTGAAAACTGTCGTTATGATACCTGCATTGTTATTTCAAGCGACTATTCAGTAACTGACGGCTATGTAAGAGAAGGTAGTATTATTGGAGGAAAATATGCTGTTTTTAAAATTGATCATACGGCAGAAGCAGTTCAAAAAGCGTGGGTTGATATTTTCCCAGAATTAATAAGACAAGGATTTAAATTTGATGAAGCAAGACCAATCATTGAAAGGTATATAGTCCAAATGGTTAATAATCATTATTGCGAAATTTGTGTACCCCTATATTAAAGTATGGCGCATCAGTGATCGGCTAAATAGGCAATGGGGGTTAGAATTCAGTAAGGTTCCCATCATCCATATAACCTGAGGAGAGTATGAATAGATGCCCAAGGAGAAAATCATGGCTTGCTGTAAAAATACCAATGAAAAAACCTCAAATCTGATACATAAATTTCCCGCCTTAAACCAGATTATCAGTTACCAACCCGTTTTCTGGATAAATAACCGTATGACCGGAACTGGCGAGGCCTTTTCCCACCTATCCATGCAGTACCCTCAATTAAACGAACCTGCCATAAGAGATGCTGAAGCACGACTGCATCGCTTTGCACCTCTAATCGCTGGATTATTCCCGGAAACCAAGGAAAGCCAGGGTATAATAGAATCTAGAATAGTAGAAGTACCTGATATGAAGAATTTACTGCAGCACCATTATTCTCAATCATTCGAAGGCCAGCTTTTGCTCAAATGTGACAGCCATCTCCCTGTGGCCGGCTCAGTTAAGGCCCGAGGCGGTATCTATGAAGTATTAAAACATGCCGAAGATTTGGCTCTGGAAAATGCAATGCTTAAGATCGAAGATGACTATTCAATACTGGCTAAACCATATTTCAGAGATTTCTTCAGCCAATATTCTTTAGCCGTAGGGTCAACCGGAAATCTAGGTCTGAGCATTGGCATCATGGGTGCAGCTCTGGGGTTTAAAACCGTCGTCCATATGTCCCAGGATGCCAAGGCCTGGAAGAAGGATTTGCTGAGAAGCAAGGGTGTACAGGTTATTGAGTATGATTCAGACTATAGTAAAGCGGTTGAGGCGGGAAGAATTGAGTCCCTTAAAGATCCGAAGAGTTATTTTATCGACGACGAGAATTCCCTGGATTTGTTTTTGGGCTATAGTGTGGCGGCCTTGAGATTGGAAAAACAGCTAGCCCAAATGCAAGTGACGGTAGATCATGAACATCCGCTTTTTGTCTATCTTCCCTGCGGGGTAGGAGGTGCGCCCGGAGGGATTTGTTATGGGCTGAAAACGGTATTTGGAGATCATGTGCATTGCTTCTTTGTAGAACCAACTCATTCTCCCTCTATGTTGATTGGACTTATGACCGGGGAAAACGAAAAGCTTAGTGTATTTGATTTGGGCCTGGACAACCTGACCGAAGCGGATGGCCTGGCGGTTGGCAGACCCTCTGGTTTTGTGGGGAAGGTTATCGGTGAATTAGTTAGCGGTATTTATACGGTGGAAGACGATGATTTGTATAGATTGCTGGCCATGCTGGCTGACAGTGAGCAGATTACCATAGAACCTTCAGCCACACCCGGTCTCTTGGGACCTGTTATGTTGGCTGGAAGTGATGCGGGCAAGGTCTATATTCAACAGCATAATTTGGAGAAGCATATGAAGTACGCCACTCATATCGCCTGGGCTACCGGGGGATTATTGGTGCCGGAGGATTTGATGCAGGCTTTTTATCGGCGCGGAAAAGAATTATTATAAGGCTAGGTTTTTATTCTGGAGGAGCATGAGCCGCGAATGAACTTGTGCGCAAGCAGGATATTCGCCAGGGAACTAGCGAGATGGGAGGAAAAGCAATTTGAAAATTATAAATCTGGATACATGGGAACGGACCACCCATTACGAATTTTTTAAGCGGATGGATTATCCTCATTACAATATAGGTGTGAATATTGACATAACCAACTTCCTGGCCAAAACTAATGAAAAGGATATTCCTTTTTATTACGCTATGATTTATGCAGCAACCTATGCATTAAATCAAGTAGAGGAATTCCGCTACCGTATAAGAGGAGAGCAAGTTGTTTTGCATGATATGATCCATCCTTCTTTCACTGCAATGTCAGAAGGTACTGATTTATTTAAAATGGTAACCGTTAATATGGAAAAATCTATTTTCGATTTTACTGACCAGGCCAGAGAAAAGTCTGACCACCAAACGGATTATTTTGTTTTTAAAGATGTGGAAGGACGAGATGATTTAACTTATATTACCTGTATTCCGTGGGTGTCATTTACCCATCTATCCCACACCATATCGTTTAATAAAGATGACTCTGTACCAAGATTGGCCTGGGGCAAGTACTTTAAAGAGGGTGATAAAATATTACTCCCATTTTCAGTACAGGCTCACCATTCCTTTGTAGATGGTATTCACATCGGAAGATACATTGACTGCTTGCAGGAATACCTGGACCAATCAAATTTATAAGGTGATGGCATATGGCGTTTAAAACAAATGTAATGAGAATCCTGGATAACACAAAGCTAGAATATAAAAGTCATGATTATGCGGATACAGGTGTTATCAGCGGCATTGATGTTGCAAATGTCTTGCATCAGGACCCCAATCGAGTGTTTAAAACCCTGGTAACCGTAGGGAAAACCAAGAAATATTATGTGTTCCTGATTCCGGTGGCATATGAACTGGATCTGAAAAAAGCGGCTGATAGTGTTAATGAAAAAGCCATCGAAATGATAAAAGCCAAGGATTTGTTGGCTATTACAGGGTACGTACATGGAGGATGCTCACCGATTGGCATGAAAAAAACTTTTCTTACGACCATTGATAAGTCGGCAGCTAGTTTTGCCACAATCATATTTAGTGCCGGGAAAATTGGGTATCAGGTAGAGATGAGTGTTGAAGGGTTAAAAAAGGTTATTAATTATAATTTAGGTGATATTGCCCATTCAAAATAAGGAACAAGAAAGCTTATAACCCGGGCGTGGTAAACAGATTCGTTCTACCAAACTTTGTTCGGCGAAAACCAAGATGTTTATTCTGGTATTGCCAAGTTGCTCCCGGTAATTCTGCTGCCAAAATACATGGCTTTAATTCTATAGAAGGCTTGTAACGAAGTTTACTGAAACTCCAGTGAGATTCTAGATACGAGGGGGCTTTTATATGATGGAAATGCCGGAAGCTGTGACCATTGCGCGGCAGATTAACCAGACAATTCGGGGAAAACGCATATCGAAGGTAACCGCCGGTTATACCCCCCACAAATTGGCCTGGTATCATGGTGATCCTCAGGGTTATGGGGAATTGCTGGA
>CAZYJA010000280.1:0-3613 GCA_964647245.1 uncultured Syntrophomonas sp.
ACCCAGATGGAAGATACTTTTGGGATCAATATGATGAGCATTGTTCATGGTCAGCCCCGGCTCTTGAATCTCAAAGAAATGATGAGCTATTATGTGGAGCATCGCCAGGAAGTCATCACCCGGCGAACCATATTTGATCTGAACGTGGCCAATAAACGCAAACATATACTGGAAGGCTTATTAATTGCCCTCGACAATATTGACGAAATAGTGAAGCTGATTAGAAGTTCCAGAGACCGGGAAACAGCCCGCAATGGGCTTATAGAAAGATTTGGCTTAACTGAGATTCAGGCCAATGCCATTTTAGACATGAGGTTGGCTCAGTTGACCGGTTTGGAAAGGTCCCGGCTGGAAGAAGAATTTAACGAACTATTACTTAAAATAGCCGACTATGAAGATATTCTGGCTCATCCGGAGCGAGTCCTGGTTATAATCAAAGAAGATCTGGATGATATTAAAAGCAAGTATGGCGATAAGAGAAGAACCGAAATAACTGCGGATAGTAACGATTTTGACATAGAAGATTTTATCGAAGATCATGAAGTAGTTATCACCCTTAGCAATCGGGGCTATATAAAAAGACAACCTTTGGATACCTACCGATCCCAAAAAAGAGGTGGCAAAGGCATAAGTTCGACTAATACCCGGGCGGAGGATTTCGCCAACGACATACTGGTTACCGGAGTATTAAATAATATTCTCTTTTTTACCAATCAAGGTCGGGCCTTTGCAGCCAAAGCCTATCAAATACCGGAGTCTTCGCGCCAGGCCAAAGGTCAGGCCCTGGTAAATTCTTTGGAGCTGCGTCCCGAAGAAAAGGTGTCCACTATTGTGGCCGCCCGAGTGTTGGATGATAAAAGACATTTGATAATGGTAACCAAAAAGGGAACTATAAAGAAAGTAGCTTTATCCGCCTTTGAACATATCCGCAAGACGGGTATTATAGCTATCAACCTGGCCGAGGACGATGAATTGGTGGGAGTAATCCGGGTGGACGGACAGGATAAGGTAGTACTGGTAACCTCCTACGGCCAATCCATAATGTTCGATGAAGAGCAGGTAAGGACTATGGGTCGTACCGCAGCCGGGGTGCGAGGCATAAATCTGAGCCATAATGATTATGTAGTCGGGGTTGATAAATATCGGGAAGAAGCCGAAGCGGTCCTGGTAACGGAGAATGGATACGGCAAGCGAACCAAGCTAAGCGAATTTAAAATCCAAAACCGGGGCGGCAAAGGATTAAAGACCATAGCGGTCAGCAAGAAAAATGGTCCGGTGGTAGGATTTAAAGTAGTAACCGAGGGGGAAGAAATCGTCATCTTAACCACCGAGGGACAGATAATAAGGCTGGAGATAGCGGATATTTCTACCCAAAAAAGATACTCCCGGGGGGTCCTGGTGATGAGGACTTCAGAGGAGGATAAAGTAGCGGCGGTAGCTCGGTTTAAGATCGAAAAAGAAGAATAAACCCGAGCCAACCAATAATAATTTGATTCATTATATTATTTGGAGGGGTACATTATGTTAGAAACTGGGACATTTAAAGTCAAATCCGGGTTAGCCCAAATGCTTAAAGGTGGCGTAATTATGGACGTAACCACCCCGGAGCAGGCTAAAATAGCCGAAGAAGCAGGGGCTTGTGCGGTCATGGCCTTAGAAAGGGTTCCGGCCGATATTCGAGCCACCGGTGGCATTGCGCGTATGGCTGATCCTTCGATAGTGCTCAGAATTATGGAAGCAGTAACTATTCCCGTAATGGCCAAATGCCGGATCGGACATTTTGTGGAAGCCCAAGTACTGGAATCACTGGGAGTCGACTATATCGACGAGAGCGAAGTGCTCAGCCCGGCCGATGATAAATATCATGTGAATAAAAAGGACTTTAAAGTACCCTTTGTCTGCGGAGCGAGAAATCTGGGTGAAGCCCTGCGGAGAATCGGGGAAGGGGCAGCTATGATCCGTACCAAAGGTGAACCGGGAACCGGGAACGTAATCGAAGCAGTTCGGCATATTCGTCAGGTTAATGATGAAATTCGCTGGATCTGTAATTTGCCCGTGGAGGAATTAATGAATGCCGCCAAAGAACTGCAGGCTCCCTATGAACTGGTTTTAGAGGTAGTGCGGGCCAAGGCTCTGCCGGTAGTAAATTTCGCGGCCGGCGGGATTGCTACTCCAGCTGATGCAGCCTTAATGATGCAGCTGGGCTGCGATGGAATTTTTGTCGGGTCCGGCATATTTAAATCCGGTGATCCAGCCCAGAGAGCCAAAGCCATTGTAGCGGCCACCACCTATTTCAAAGATCCTTCGGTCTTGGCAGAAGTATCCCGGGACCTGGGGGAAGCCATGGTGGGGATTAATATTGACACCATTAAGCCCGAAGATAGGATGCAGGATCGTGGCTGGTAAAAAAATTGGCATATTATCTTTACAGGGTGCTTTTATTGAGCATGAAGCAGCCGTGCGCAGATGTGGGGCCAACCCCCGCCAGATAAGAACGGCCTCGGAATTAGATGAAATCGAAGGATTAATTATTCCGGGCGGAGAAAGTACTACCATCGGCAAGCTTATGATGGCTTACCAGTTGGATGATAAAATAAAAGCCCGGCAGGCGGAGGGGATGCCCGTATGGGGGACCTGCGCCGGCATGATTCTGCTGGCCAAGGAGATAGCTGACCTGGAGCAGCCGCAGCTTAGCCTGATGGATATACGGGTCAGGAGAAACGGGTTTGGCCGGCAAATAGATAGTTTTGAGACTGAACTGGAGGTAGCAGGCATAGGCCGCAGCCGAGGAGTATTTATCCGAGCCCCCTACGTGGAGAAAGTATGGGGTGAGGCCCGGGTCCTGGCTTACCGCCAGGAAAGAATCGTTATGGTACAGGAAGGCAAGCTTCTGGCCACCGCATTTCACCCGGAGCTGACCGACGACTTAAGTATACATAGCTATTTCCTCGAAATGTGCTAAATTTCAGGCGACCATATTGCAAAAAAAATTTAGGTATAATATAATTTACCACAAGTTTAAATTTTCAAAAGCGATGAAGGGGATTAGTAAAGACTTTAGACTAGCCAAGAGAGCTGGTGGTCGGTGCGAACCAGTATAGTCAGGTTTTGAATCCGCCCTGGAGGATGGCTGTAAAAGCAGCTGCGGTGGTTCCGTTATAACTATCAAGAGGGCGCGAAAGCGTCAACAAGGGTGGCAACGCGGGAATAACCTCTCGTCCCTAACCGGGACGAGGGGTTTTTATTTTTTTAGGGAGGTTTGCTATATGATGGCTGAACAATATCTCTTGCTTCCAGGCCCTACCCCCATTCCGCACCGGGTAGCCCGGGCCATGGATAGACCCATGGTAAATCATCGAGGGCCGGAATTTAAAGCAATTTTCGAAGAATGTATTGACGGGGTAAAGAAAATTTACCGAACTAATGAGCACCTTTTGGTTTATCCTACCTCAGGTACCGGCGCCATGGAAGCGGCAGTGGTAAACTTCATATGTCCAGGGGATAAGGTCTTGTCTATCTCGACTGGGGTTTTTGGGGACCGGTTTGCCCAAATTGCGGCTCAGTTCGGGGCTGAAGTCGAAAAAATGGAATTTACCTGGGGAACCAGCGCCGA
>CAZYJA010000281.1:0-3588 GCA_964647245.1 uncultured Syntrophomonas sp.
GGCGCTCTTTTTCCTGGCCGAGTACACCAATTTGGTG
The DNA here is from genome assembly GCA_964647245.1 of uncultured Syntrophomonas sp. Classification (GTDB taxonomy): domain Bacteria; phylum Bacillota; class Syntrophomonadia; order Syntrophomonadales; family Syntrophomonadaceae; genus PHAA01. The sequence goes on from CAZYJA010000281.1 coordinate 38, forward strand.
GCGGTATCGGCACTAGCTGCCACCTTATTCCTGGGCGGATGGTTGGGTCCGTGGCTGCCGTCCTGGTTGTGGATTATTCTTAAGACCTACTTCATAATGCTAATATTTATGTGGCTTAAGTGGACTTTTCCCCGCATACGCATGGACCACTTGATGTCATTGAGCTGGAAGGTACTTATCCCCATTAGTCTGGTTAATATTGTGCTTACTGGCGCGGGCTTGGAAATCTTTCGCAGGATGGGGTGGTGATTAAATGTACGGCAAAGGATTATTAAAAGGTCTGGGTATTACTTTTAAACATGCATTTGAGAAGGATCTTACCGTTCAATACCCGGAGGAGATGCCAGTTTTACACGATCGGTATCGGGGCTGCCTGGCATTCGATGAACCCAAATGCATTGCCTGCGGACTATGTACTAAAGCGTGTCCCAATAACGTACTGCATTTGGAAACAGATAAAGACGCGGCTGGCAAAAAAAGATGGTTAACCTATACCATTGACCTGCAGTATTGCTTGTTCTGTAATCTGTGTGCGGAAATTTGCCCTACCAATACTTTGTATTTTACTCATGATTTTGAGCTCACCAAGTATAATCGGGATGACATTAAGATAGTCTATCATCGTCCCCCAGAACTGGATAGGCAGGAAGGGTCCCAGGGTATGGATAGCTCGGAAGGCTCTGCAGCTAGGGTTAACCATGATGAAGCTGCTGCCAAGCTCCAGAAAAAGGTTGAGGCCATGAAAACTGCCCTGAGCAAGAACCCCGCCAAGGCCCTGGGTAAAGTCCTGGAAGGGGAAGAGGATATTGCTATCATGGCAACTTTGATGGCCAACGACGAGAAGAAATTAGCCAAGCTAGCTGAGTTGATGATAGAAGATCTGGAGAAGGCCCGCAAAATTGCTCAGGCTTTTGTTAACAAAGAGAAAAAATCTCGACCGGCTGAAGGGGGAGAACAGGGATGATGAATATTGCCATAAATGACTTGGTATTTGCAGGCCTGGCGGGACTGACCATATTTGGAGCTCTAGGAGTAGTATTGAGCCGTAATATTGTGCATAGTGCGCTTTTTCTAGTTCTGACTTTCCTGGGCGTGGCGGCGTTTTTCTTTGATCTGGGGGCAGGCTTCTTAGGTCTGGTACAGGTTTTGGTCTATGGCGGGGCAATCTCCGTGTTGATCATATTTGCCATTATGCTGGTTATGAATGTCAAAGCCGATAAGACTAATTTGTCCAACCCCAGCTTACTGACGGTTATACTCGGCGCCCTTGTAGCCGTTATGTTGACTGGTGGCGTGGCCTTATCTATCTGGTTCAGTTCACTGTCGAGGTTAGAAAATCCACCCCCGGTTGCCGTTAATGATGCAGTGGGAGCTTTGGCCGAACTGTTATTGGGCAACTACGTGGTGGCCTTTGAGGCGGCGGCTATCCTTCTGCTCCTGGCTGTGGTAGGGGCTATTATTCTGGCGAGAGGAGTTGAAGCAGAGTGATTACCCTAAACCATTATTTAATCTTAGGGACCATACTATTTGGTATCGGAGTATTTGGGGTATTGTCCAAGCGTAATGCTGTCGCTATTTTGATGTCCATCGAATTAATGCTTAATTCTGTCAATATTAACTTCGTGGCTATAAATAAATTTCTTCATCCGGGAGATGTTGTCGGCCAGTTGTTTGCAGTTTTTATAATTGTGGTGGCAGCAGCTGAGGTTTCGGTAGGATTGGCTTTGATTATATCGATTTATCGACAGAGGAAATCGGTCAACCTTAGCGATTTCAACCTGATGAAATGGTAAGGAAGAGGTGATAATGATGCAAAACATTCTACAAATTTCCTGGCTTATTCCGGTATTGCCAGCCTTGGCCTTTGCCTGCATCGGCCTGTTCCTGCACCGCTGGCCCAAGGTGGCTAGTGCTGTATCTATTTTGGCCATAACCGGCGCTTTTGTCCTATCCTGGTTGGTGGCTTTGCGGGTATTTAGCGGTCCCCCCGGGGAAGTCTTTGAATTATCAACCAGATGGCTGAGTATGCCTGGACTGCAGGTAGACATGGGGATTCTGATTGACTCGTTAACCGCGGTCATGTTTATAGTAGTTACTACCGTAGCCCTCCTGGTGCAGATTTACTCCCTGGGTTACATGCAAGGCGACCCTGGCATTGCCAGTTACTATGCGTTCCAGAGCCTTTTTGCTGCTTCCATGCTGGGGCTCATTGTCTCCAATAACTTCGGACAGTTATTTGTATTCTGGGAGTTAGTGGGAATATGTTCTTACCTGTTAATCGGCTTCTGGTTCGGTCGGGATTCTGCCAAGGAAGCAGCTATTAAAGCTTTTGTTACCAACAGGGTGGGAGATTTCGGCTTTTTGCTGGGCATTTTGTTTTTAACCATAGTATTTGGTACCTTAAACTTTGGTGAGTTAGCCGGGCAGGTAGCTGGATATGATAATCTGGCCGTATTGTTACCGATTTCGATACTGTTGTTCTTTGGTCCCATGGGAAAATCGGCCCAGTTCCCCTTACATGTTTGGTTGCCTGATGCCATGGAAGGTCCTACTCCGGTTAGCGCCCTGATCCATGCTGCTACTATGGTGGCCGCGGGGGTATACTTAATAGCCCGGGCCTTCTTTATATTCAGTCAGGTTCCCGAGGCCATGTATTTTATTGCCGTGGTCGGCGGTCTGACGGCACTGTTTGCTGCATCGATTGCTTTGGTACAAATTGATATCAAGCGCATTCTGGCCTATTCTACCTTAAGCCAGTTGGGCTACATGGTTATGGCCATGGGGATTGGCGCTATGACCGCGGGTATGTTTCATTTAATGACCCATGCTTTTTTCAAAAGCTTGCTCTTCCTGGCCGCTGGCAGCGTTATCCATGCCATGCATGGTGAACAGGAAATTTGGAAGATGGGCCAGTTGTCTAAGAAGATGCCGGTCACCACCTGGACCTTCGTAATAGGTGCCTTGGCCCTGGCTGGAATTCCCCCCTTATCGGGTTTCTGGAGTAAGGATGAAATTCTCCTGGGGGCTTATGCCGGCGGGTTTACCGGATTATATATCCTAGGCTCTCTGGTAGCGTTTATGACCGCCTTTTACATGTTCCGGCTGATATTTACCGCCTTTTTCGGATCTAACCAAGATGGTCATCATGCTCATGAGTCGTCGGCCGTTATGACCGGGCCCTTGATTATCCTGGCGGTATTTTCAGTATTCGCGGGTTTTATAGGCTCCCCCCTGATGAACAATTTTTTTGGGCATTATATTACGGCACCGGGGGCTGCCCATCATGAAGCTAATATGGGCATAATGGTTATTTCTTCGCTTATTGCTCTAGCTGGCATTTTATTGGCTTGGCTCATTTATCAGAAACAGGTTATAAAGGCTGCAAGTTTGCGCCAGCGCTTTTCAGGTTTATACAATGTTCTATATCACAAGTATTATGTAGATGAGGCTTATAGCTGGTTGATTGCGGTTTTCGTTGATGGCGGGGCCCGGGTGATGGAGTGGTTTGATTTGAAAATTGTCAACGGAGCAGTTGACGGCTTGGCCTTTTT
>CAZYJA010000282.1:0-3555 GCA_964647245.1 uncultured Syntrophomonas sp.
TGTTACATCACTAAGTTCACCAAAGATGTAACAACAGAACCGTCCCCTTGTTACCTTAAATCAATATCTTTACGAATTTGCGTTTTCCTACCTGGATTACCATGTCTGCTGCTAGAGTCAGGTCTTCCTGCTCGTATTTTTCACCATTAACCTTAATGGCTCCCTGTTTTATCATTCTCCGGCCCTCGTTGGTTGAATCCACTATATTATGTTCACTCAGGAACTTGGGTAACCATACTGATGTCTCACTAACCCTGATTTCAGGAATGTCATCAGGAATGTCGCGTTGGGAATATACCAGTTTAAATCTTTCCATGGCCTGTACCGCTGCCTCAGGACTGTGGAAAGTAGATATGATCTCTACGGCCAATCTTATTTTGGCATCCCGCGGATTTAATTCCCCGGTACTCATCTGGTTTTTCATGGTTTCAATTTCCGCAATGGGTACTCGGGTAAGCAGTTCGAAATACCTGCATATCAGCCCATCGGTTATTGACATGGTCTTACCAAACATCTGATAGGGATCCTCATTAACTCCAATATAGTTACCGAGGCTCTTACTCATTTTCTGCACCCCATCAGTACCTTCCAGTATCGGCATCATTAATGCTATCTGTGGCTCGTAACCATATTCTTTCAACAAATGTCTGCCTACCAGCAAATTAAATTTCTGGTCGGTTCCTCCCAGTTCTACATCAGCTTGCAAGGCTACCGAATCATACCCTTGCATCAGCGGATACATAAACTCATGGACCCCAATTGGCAATCCTTCTTTGTAGCGTTTTTCAAAATCATCTCGCTCCATCATCCGCGCCACCGTATACTTGCCGGCTAACTTAAGCACGTCAATCATGGTCAGGGGCATTAACCATTCACTATTAAAGTGCATAATGGTCTTGTCCTTATCCAGCACCTTATAAATCTGTTCCTGGTACGTACGGGCGTTTTCTATAATCTCTGCTTCGCTGAGTTGTTTGCGGGTTTCTGATTTACCACTCGGATCTCCGATGCGCCCGGTAAAATCCCCTATGATTAAATGAACCTCATGACCCAGATCCTGGAACTGGCGCAATTTATTTAAAACCACCGTATGACCTAGATGAATATCGGGAGCAGTTGGATCCAAACCTAGCTTTATCCGCAAAGGTTTTTGATCCCGTAATGATTTCTCTAATTTTCTTAGCAGTTCTTCCCGAGGTAGAATTTCCACGACCCCGCGCTCAATTTGCTCCATCTGAGCTTGAGCCTGCTCTTTTATTGAATTTTCCATTTCATTACCTCCTTGCCATAAAAAATCATAGCACATTGAATTAAGTATGTGCAATAATTAGACCTGCCAACGTGTATATATTGAAAACTTAGGCTTTCAAACCGCAGGCAGGATTTTTTGGGTTTATGTCTAATTATTAAGAATAGTAAGGGTTAGGAAGCAAGGGGACGTTCTTTTTGCTTCTTTCCTGGGCAACTGAAAAAAGAAGCAAAAGAACCGTCCCCTTGCTTCGTTGCTTCCTTGCTTCGAAACTGGAGGTGCTTGATCATGACAAAAGACGATGGAACTATTAAGTATCCGCCCCGCAAACCCAACCGACGCCGGATAAATTGGCGGCGTATAGTGTCTATATTCTTACTGACCGCAATAGTCTCAATAATGGGAGCAGTCCTGATTATTGCCACGGACCTGCCTGTTTTTGACCCCCAACAACTATCTGGAGCTAACACCACTTTGCTTTATGATGACAAAGATCAGGTGTTTTCAGGACTCCATGCCGGTGAAAATCGCACGGAAATCACTCTGGATAACGTGCCCACGGATCTTTTTAATGCCTTTATTGCCACTGAGGATAAAAATTTCTATAAACACCATGGAATCAATCCAAAAGGCATTGCAAGGGCATTGGTTTCCAATGTTCAATCCGGGGATATGCTGGGTCAAGGCGCCAGCACCATAACTCAACAGCTGGCCCGAAAATCATTTTTGACTGACGATAAGAATTGGACCAGAAAAATTAAGGAGATGTTCCTGGCCTTTAAGCTGGAAGCCACATACTCCAAGGATGAAATTTTCGAACTATATCTTAATAAGATTTATTTTGGTTCCGGGGCTTACGGGGTACAGGCGGCGGCCACCACATATTTCGGTAAAGATGTAACTAAGTTAACTCTGCCCGAGTCAGCTTTGCTGGCCGGTCTGGTCCAAAGCCCTAACAACTATAACCCTTTTACCAATTTGGATAAGGCTAAAGCCCGGCAAAAATTGGTTCTTATTAGTATGGCAGATAGTGGATTTATTAGTGAGGCTGAATCCTCTAAGGCTTATGATACCAAGCTGAATTTTGTCAAGGCGCAAAGTTCCATGAAATATGGTTATTTTATGGACGCAGTGGTTGAAGAAGCCCTGGACGTACTCGATGGAGTTAAGGGTTATGAGGATGCTGATGACGCAGTATATAGAGCTGGTCTAAAGATTTACACTACCGTAAATGCACCTTTACAGGCGTATGCTGAGGAGTTTTACAAGAATGAAGCCAACTTCCCGGCTGGCAGTAAGAACGGGCATAAAATGCAAGTAGGTATGGCTATTGTGGAAAATGATAGCGGCGCGGTCAAGGCTATAATGGGAGGACGCCAATATGAACAGCAACGTGGGTTTAATCGGGCTACTGATGCCTACCGGCAGCCAGGGTCAGCTATTAAGCCGATAACCGTTTATGCTCCTGCCCTGGAGCAGGGTAAAATGCCGTTTACCGTTCTCGATGATTCCCCCATTTCTTATAAAGCTGGTTCTGGAGTATGGAAACCCCAGAATTATGATGGTAAATTCAAGGGACTAATTACCATGCGAACCGCCGTACAATATTCCGTCAATACCTATGCAGTACAAATGACGGATCTGGTTGGAATCCCCAAAAGCTTTGCCGCTGGCAATTCGATGGGGTTGAATCTGGTGGATAGCCCTGGTACTAACGACCTGAACCTGGCTTCCTTAGGCCTGGGAGGTTTGACTAAAGGTGTCACTCCGGTGCAGATGGCTGCTGCCTATAGCACTTTTGGCAACTCCGGGAAATATAACCAGGCTCATTTCATTAATAAAATAGTAGATTGCAATGGCTTGGTTCTATATGAATATAAACCTCAACCCAAACGGGTTATGAGCGAGCAAACTGCCTGGTTGATGACTAATATGCTGGAAACCGTAGTGAGCTCAGGGACCGGAACTAATGCCAAAGTACCTAACGTACCCACCGGCGGCAAAACCGGCACCGCCGAAGAATTAAAAGATAGTTGGTTCTGTGGACTCACCCCGGTTTATGCTGGAGCAGTATGGATGGGTTATGACGACCCAACCCCCATGCCGGATGTCTTTGGGGGAGGTTACCCGGCCCGTATGTTTAAAGCCATAATGACCAAAGCTCACCAGGGAATTAAGGCGGGCGCCTGGTCCATGCCGGGAGATATTGTTCAGGTTAGCGTTTGCTCGAAATCAGGCAAACTTCCAGCTGCGAATTGCCCTCAGGATCAGATAGTCAGTGAATTCTGTCTTAAGTCCAATGTACC
>CAZYJA010000283.1:0-3534 GCA_964647245.1 uncultured Syntrophomonas sp.
AAGAGGCTTTGGGAGACGATCTCAAAGGTTTCTGTTTAGCGCTGGCTGGTGAAGAAGGGGCAAAGTCTTTTCGCGACAAATGGCGCGAACAACTAAATAATAATATTGCTAAAAAATTAGGAAAATAGGGGGATAAGATGAAAATACAAGATATCATTGAAGGCAAAAAAGAGTGGCGGGCGCACATGGCGCGTGTCAAAGCGCTCCCGCAAGATTATCAGATTGTTTATAAAGAGATTCAAAAATATCTCTTTAAGGTCGGCCCTGTTGAGCTAACCGACGGGACAGATTTGCTCTCGGGGATTATCGATCTTTTTGAAGAGGGCGCGGCATTGGGGACAGGCGTGCTCGAAGTGACGGGCAGTGACGTAGCGGCTTTCTGCGACGATCTAATCAAAGATTCAAAAACTTACGCTGACATCTATCAAGAATCTGTTGACCAAGAAGTTAACAAGGCCATGAAAAAGGTTGCGGATAAAACAAAGTAAAAGGGGGATATCGGGCGGGATGGAAAAGGCAATTGAAGCCGCTCTGTGGGGGCATGTGCTGACCTCACTGGTATCCAATGCGATATCGGTTGTCGTAATCATTCTCGTAGCGCTCATAATGGGCTTTCGTTCATCGGCAGGAGTATTGTCATGGCTTGCCGTGGCCGGTATACTCGCTCTGTTTACGCTGGCTTTGACATGGATTGCAGCGATTGCCGGACTGTCGGCAAAATCGGTGGCCGGTGAAGGCGCCTTTTCCTACCCAAATGGATTTAATCGGAGTGACGGCGACCGGTGCCGCTGCTTTTTTTTCGCCCGTTACAGCGTGATGGTAACCCCGTCCCCCCGTCACTGCCTATATTTCTATTAATATAGCAATTCGATATTTTTGGTGTTAGGAAAGTCGAGCATCCGCAATTTCTGGAAGCACAGTTGGTGAGAGTAAGGGTACTGTCTTTTAGTATTTTAAGAGACGGTACTCTTTGTTATTTTGCTTCTATAAGGTTTTAATAATAATGAGCCGGCGGAGAAAGTTCTTGTTGATTGACAAAGAGATGTTTCTTACCTAATATTATGCTATACGATATATCGCCATGCATAATAGCGAGGAGGGTTAATTTGTCCAATTCAGGAACTCCAATGACGGAAGCAATGTATTATATACTCTTAGCTTTAATAAATCCCAATCATGGTTATCAGTTAATGGCTGCCATTGAACGAGTATCAAATGGACGTATTAAAATGGGGCCGGGAACACTGTATGGCGTTCTTGCCAGACTTCAAAAGGATAATCTCATTGAAATAATGAATGATGATGGTCGAAGAAAAACCTACGCAATTACGGAAGATGGCAGAGCCGTCCTTAAAGTGGAATATCAAAGGTTACAAGATATGATTCAAGATGGAAGAATTTTAGAGGAGAGATTTTAAATGGGCAGGGTAGTAAAAAGACTGATGCTGGATGATATCTATGCTATTGGACGCAATGAAAGCTGGTTTTCTGCCATGGCCAAGAAAGGCCTACATTTAAGGAAATTTGGCCGTATATTTGTTCATTTTGCAAAAGGAGAAGCAAAGGAAACCAAGTATAGAATTGATTATCTTAAGGGGGCTCCTTCCCAGGAGCAATTGGACGTTTATCATGATTGCGGTTGGGATTTTGTCGCAAATAACGGTGATTTCTACATTTTTTCGGCTGATGAGAAGTCATGCAGCTCTGAGTTGCACACTGACGCAATTGAGCAGGGCTTTTCACTGTCTGAGTTAGATAAAAGGCTTAGAACTAATCTAATTATTATATCAATTGCCATGTTTTTGTTCTTGGGGATGATGGCTAGCATTTATGTTCTTAACGATGAACCATTTTTATCTATGATAAAAGGGCAGTTTGTTCAACAAATACTTCTTGTTATTGTTGAACTTTACGTTTTTTATACGGTAATACGCAACTTTATGGTAGTTCACAACCTTAAAAAATCGCTATTGCAAGGACAAGAAATTAATCATAATGAGGATCATAGAAAAGCCCGATTATTAGGAGGTATATTGGCAGGTATATATTTACCAATTGCATTATTTACAGTTTTCATACCTTTTATGGATATTGCCAAAAGCAAAGACTATACACTACCAGAAGCCAATACCAATCTACCAATAATTATAAGGCTGGCTGAAATAGAACAAAATCCTAATCTAGTGCGCCAAACAGGTTATAATGGCAATAATGTTGATTGGGCAAACAGAATTAGCTACGATTGGAGCCTGCTGGCGCCTTTACAGTATGAAATAGATGAGCATGGAATTGTAAATGGAGAAATGTGGGAAGATAAAAGCGGTACGTATTCGCCAAGTATAACCATCCGATATTATAATTTAACTTTTGGCAGCATGGCGGAAGGCCTCACCCTTGATTTAATTAATCGCTATGTTTGGCGTGATAATACTAATATGAAGAAAGTTAATTATCCGGACTTTGATGAAATATATATTGCAGAGGATGATATACGAAAACAGATTTTTGCATACTTAAACAATCAAGTAATCCATGTAACTTATTACGGAAAAGCTAAAATCGAGGATATTATACCATTACTGTCGCAAAAGGTGCGTTTTTATCAAGAACAAGTGCTGAAGGAATCATAGTAGAATTATCGATATTGGTGAGGTAAACAGGCAGGTGGACAAAACAAAAAGGGATTATCGGAGCAACGGCTACCATCTGAGATTATGCGAATGGACCCTAGAAAAGTCAATACGGTAGGCTTTGGTTATAATAAACCCCAGGAAGGAGGGAGATGGCATGGGAATATTTGAGAATAGCAAAAGAAATACTATCATCTTCAGTATAATGATGGCCATTTTATTGGGTTGTAGCAGCCAGGCGCAAGCGGTACAGGATAAAGTCGCAACAAGAATTATAGGATATGAACCATCATCTATAGTTACGACATTCGCTAGATCATATAGCGGGCCGTACGAAACTAAAAGCATTGAATCTGATTACATCTATACTGTAGCAGATGGCGAAGCTCTAATTACGAAGTACATTGGAACCAATGAACGCACGACGATATTAAGCACACTAGGTGGAGCCACGGTAACTAGTGTTGGCGAGCGGGCTTTTGAAGATTCAGGTAACTTAGTAGGTATTACCATCCCGCCGGGCATAATCAGAATCGGCGACAGAGCTTTTGCTAATTGCACAGATTTAAGAGATATTACATTTCAATCAGCAACCACAGAAATATTTGATAGTTCAGATACAATTCCAGCCATAACCAAAATTATAGGACATAACCCATCTACAGCTAAAACCTACGCAGCAACATACGATAGATATTTCGAAGCTATAGGCGCTAAAAATAATTCGAGAAGTATTCTGGTAGTAATAGGGTTAATAGTTTTAGCTGCTAATATGTTTATCTGGAGAAGAATACTGGCATAAAGGAGTGAAACCTTATGAGTTCCTATGTGCTTGGGTTTCAGGATGTTGACAAAACCAAACTCATGGCCGTGGGGGGTAAAGGTGCGAACCTGGGGGAACTCT
>CAZYJA010000284.1:0-3519 GCA_964647245.1 uncultured Syntrophomonas sp.
ACGACAAATAGCCCGATTAACCGGGCTAGGTTACCAAACCGTGAACAGAGCTTAACCAAATCACTTACTCTAGTGTAACAACAGAACCGTCCCCTTGTTACCCCTGTTACCCAACATCATCATGCCCGACAAATCAATAATCGCCCTTTATTTAGATAGCAGCGGAAACTTAATCAAAAAAGAAGACCAAATAGGCCGAATAACAACATACGCTTACCAAAGCGTAACTGGAACGTACAATGGTCAAAGCCGAACCTATCAAAATCTGACTACCGTAACCTATCCCACCGGACTAGTTTGTAACAACGAATATGAAGCTGCTAGTGGAGGCAACGCACTATACTACCGTATCAAAAGCATGAATAAAAAAGCCGGCAAACAACTTTACCTAAACGATACCTATACCTATAGCGCCAGTTATCTGAATGCAACCAGCGACTATACCACCACTATAACCAACGCCATCGGTACCCAAACCAGTTACAAATTCGATTATGTAACCCATTTAAAAAAGAGCGAAACGGTAACCGATAATAGCAAAATCAGAAAAACTGTACAGTATATATATACCACTACCGACCTGCCTCAAAAAATAACCACCCAAGCATATGGAACAGATAGCAATATAGGCAAAGCAGTAAGCCAACAATATACCTATGATGCCAAAGGCAATATTATCGCCTATACCAGCCCCTTGGCGGAAGGCTCATCAAATACCGAATACCAAGTAACATACAGCTACGACAGCAGTTACAACCTGGTAAAAACCATCGAATATAAAAAAGATGCTGATACTACTATCCAACAAACCAATGATGTCACCTCTGACCGCAAAGCGATAAGAGAAACTAGGATAACCGAAAACGGCGAATTAAAAAAGAAACAAAGCTTCGCATATGATGAGTTTGGCAATATCATAAGCTTTAAAAACTATATCAGTAAAGACGACTCCATTCTTACCAGCTTAACCTATGAAAAAGGAGCCTATTTAAAAACCAAAACCATTGGCGGGGCAACCAGTGAGTACGATTATGACAACATGGGGAGAATCGTTAGCAGCACTGATCCTAATGGAAATCTAACTAAAAATGAATATGACCGGTTAGGCCGAGTTACCCGCATTATTCTACCGGATAACTCTACCCGAGAAAATAGCTACAACGATTCCGAAAATACTATCATATTTAAAAATGAAAACGGTAATAAGACCAAATATAAATATGACGTATTCGGCAATATCGCTCAGATAACTGATCTAACCACCAACTCAATATTATCAAAATACCAATATGATACCCTCTTAAGAGTAAGTGCAATGACCGATGGCAATGGCAACCAGACACAATACACCTATGATTATGCCAACCGAGTACTCACCAAAACCATTGGCGGCTATACTGAAACATATGAATACCAGGATGGATACAGCCTTAATCTTTCCCGGGAGATAAAAACGATTGCAGGCCAGAAAAATGCACCGGATATTACCACTTTCCAGGATAAGGATCTGCAAAACAACCTGGTAAAAAGCGGATACTTAAACCAAAGCCTGGAATATGCCACCACTTATAAATATGACTATGTAGGCCATAAGATTATGGAACTTACCGCTAATGATGCAGACCAGGGCTATGACTATACTAAAAAGTATGATACCGATTATGCCGGCAATGTACTAAGCCAAACCAGCGATCAAAACATAGCAACCCAATACCAATATGATTTAATGGGAAGAAAAGTAAGCAGCACCGATCCCAACGGCAGCACTACCCGATATACCTATAACGAGCAGAATAAGCTGATCCAGGTAGAAATACCCCTAAGCAATAATGACTATACCATCAAGCAATATGAATATGATCCCCAAGGGAATATAACCAAACAAAGCATCAGCAGCGGCCAGGCAGGAGAAACTGCTCAATATCGTGAAACTCAATATGAATATAACCATAGAGATTTTCTCATAAAAGTAACCAACAATGATGACGGGCAAGAATATTACACCCAATACACCTATGATGCAGCAGGTAATCAGACCAGCACTGCAACCGGCAACGGAACCAATACCACCAGCTATACCTACAACAGCCTGAACCAAGTGATAAAACTAACTGACCCCCTGGGAGAAAGCGAAACATATAGCTATGACTTGAATAACAACCTGATCAGCAAAATAGACAAAAACCAAAACCGGTTTAAAATTACCTATAACCCATTAAACCAACCTTTAAAGTACACTGTAACTCAGCCTGACGGCAGAGTGCAAAGCCAAGAGATCAGCTACGCCATAAACGGGGCCAAAGTCACAGCCGAAAATGAAAACCTGAGCACCAGCTTCCGCTATGACAACATGGGAAGAGTAATTAACCAGGAAGACAGCAATGGAATCACCCAAATATATACCTATGACCTGGCTGGCAATCGCAGCACTTACCAATTAAAACAAAATGGCCAGAATGAAATAAATTTAGTCTATACCTATGACAAACAGAACCATCTGACCCAAGTGAGTGAGAGCGGTACAGTCCGGGCTACTTACAGCTATGATCTCAATGGCAACTGCACCGTAACCCGGTATGATAACGGAATACAAACCAATTTCGAGTATAATAACGCGAACCTGATAACCCAAATGAGCAACCAAAAAGAAAGCAATACCTTATCCAGCTATGCCTATACCTATTACCTGGATGGCAGCCAAAGAACCAAGACCGATCATCTAAACCAGGTAACCACCTATGAATACGATAACCTGGGAAGACTTAAAAAAGAAGCAGAAGCAAATAGCGAGACCCAATATACCTATGACAACTCAAGCAATAGGATCAAAAAGAACATAACCGGAACAACCCCCACTGAAACCAATTATGAATATGATGCCAACGACCGGTTGGTATGGGAAGAGACCCAAACAGCCAACAACATATTAGAAAGCACTGAATATTTCTATGATGCCAATGGCAATCAAATCAGCAAACTGTTTAATGATCTAACTGACCAAACCGGAGCGGCAGCCAGTATTAGCCTGGAAACCCAGCCTAACAGCACAAATTACGAGTACTGGGAATATGATGGATTCAATAGACTCATTGCCTACCAAAACCCGAATACCATAGCTGAATACAGCTACAATACCGAAGGGCTTAGAATCAGCAAAAACGTTAACGGCCAAGCAACCAAGCATATTTGGGACGGTAGCAATATAGTTATGGAGTTAGATGGCAGTGACCAGGTAATAGATACATACATCCGTGGATACGGGTTGATAAAAAGTGACTTGAACGGTTATTATCTACATAACGCCCACGGAGATGTTATCCAACTAGCAGACCAACAAGGAACTGTAACTAGAAGTTATTTGTATGATGCTTTTGGGGTAGAGCAAGGAACCCAGCCTAATGACACCAACCCTTTCCGTTACTGTGGAGAATACCTGGATAATGAAAGCGGCAATGTTTACTTAAGGGCTAGATATTATGATCCGAATATCGGCAGGTTTGTATCGGAGGATAGTTATAA
>CAZYJA010000285.1:0-3515 GCA_964647245.1 uncultured Syntrophomonas sp.
TTGAAATAGCACCAAATCCTCCAGGCAGGTTACAGCCGATATTCAACTGCTATAAACAGCTTGGGCCAACGGCTGGATATTATGCCCCTTTTAAAACTCATATCTCATTTATGCTCGCTGATACTTTTCGGTTACAAAAAAAGATCCCCGGTCAAACTACCGGGGATAACGGGTATGCATATTGAGGGAGAATATATCAGGCAAATCGCCAAAATCACTTTAAATCGAATCCTGTATAACAAAATCAAGCAGATTGGGTTGATTCTTTGGTTTTATCGGTTCTGTTTGGACATACCATACCCAGAGCATCCCAATAACAATCGCACTAATCAGATATATATTTTTCGCTGCATGAGCTTGCTCTTGATATTGGCTTTATTTTTCGCTTCATTTTTTGCAATCGCAAACTCATTTAATAATTGATATTCTGCTTCATAATTTCTATGTTCTTTAATTTGATTCGCGAATACCAGATTCTGCACTTCTATTATCAGCTGTTTGATCCCGTTCTCCAGATAAGCAGCTTTCGTAAGATAAGGGTTGCATTCTGGCTCTTCTTTCAATTTTGCAGATGTTCTCTCATTGGCGTTAATTTTAATACTTACCAGTCTATCAAGAATCTTCATGTTATCCACAAACAGGCCTCCGATGCATTCAAATAAAAAATAGAAATTAGCCGTAATTAGGCTTGTTGATATTTTATTTATGCAATTATCGTGCCATGCATGCAAACAACCTGGAATGTCGGGATTACAGTAATTTTAAACCGAAAATTTATTTTTAACCAAGAACCAGAATGTGTGCGGATTGTGACCTGCTGTCTAAAAAACCTGACACAATTGTTGTAAAGGTTGCACTGCAGGTCAAACGCGTTAGCCAAAATATTCTTTTTGTAGGTAATACCTTAACTCTTTTCCGTTACCCCAAAATCTCTTGGCTCGTTTTTTCATTCTTATCCCCAACCCAAGCCCGTTAATTCATCATATTCTTAAAAATTTAGATTTCCTGCTCTCGATCGTGCGCAGGAATAATTCTCTGCCCTGATCGTTTGCAACCACCAGGGAACGGATCGAAAAAGCTCGCAAAGCATCAGGCACTGATAATGTTCCTTCAGCCGAATCCTTACGTCCGGTAAACGGAAGCTCATCTGGCCCTCTGCGGCATTGGGCGTTAAGATTGATTCTGGACACCTGATTAACCAGCAAATCTATAAGCGGTGCAGCATTAATTGACGAACTAGTGAATATGCTAGCCTGCTGACCAACCGGGCTGGCCTGCATATAAGATAATATTTCCTCGAGAGTGGAGAAGTTGCTCACCGGAATTACCGGACCAAACTGTTCAAGGTTATAAATATCCATATTACTTCTAGTTGGATATAAGACGGTGGGAAAGAAAAGGTTACCGGAATACCTGCCCCCCCCGGGATTTGTTATCTCTGCTCCTTTGCTTTGGGCATCTCGAATCCACTGGGAGATCTGTTTGCATTTATTATCTTCCGCCAGCGGCGTTATCATTACTTTTTCATCCCAGGGCATGCCACATTTTACCCGGCTTACTTCGGTATTCAACTCGCCAAGGAATTTTTCAGCTATATCCTTATGCACCCAAATATGTTTTATCGCTGTACAACGCTGACCATTGAACTCCAGAGCCCCGGCAATACATTCCTTAACAGCCAGCTTGAGATCACAATCAGGAAAAATAAAGGCCGGGTTCTTGGCTTCTAATCCAAGTATAGTTCGTAAACGATTAACATAGGGATGTTGAGCAATTAGTTTTTTGGCCACCCCGGTTGAACCTATAAATCCCAGCACATCTATACTGCCAGACTCTATTATCGGCGGTATAATCTTCTGCCCGTCTCCATTAATAATATTTACGACTCCAGGCGGAAATGATTCCGCAAATGCGTTAAGCAGCGGCTCCTGACACAGAAAACCATATTTCGGCATCTTGACTACCGCTGTATTACCCATTATTAAGGACGGAATAAGCATGGCAAAGGTCTCGTTCAGCGGATAATTAAACGGCCCCATAATAAGGCTTACCCCCAATGGACAGCGTCTGATTTGAGCGAGAAAGCCTTCTACGTTTTTTATATAATTAGCATTGATGTCTAATTCCCGCAATTGATTAATGGTATCCTCAATATAGTCAATGGTCCTTATAAACTCATCCTGACAGCTATTATAAGTCTTGGCTATTTCCCACATCTCCAGTAAAGCAAACTCTTGCTGCTTTTCCCGGATACGCCTGGTAAATTCTTCGACATGCTGGATACGTCCGCTGACTGACATTTGGGGCCATTCACCCATGCCAGATGCATAAGCGTCTTCGGCTGCCTGCAGAGCTTCGCTGGCTTCCTCCTCATTTAACAATGGTGCACGCCCGATTCTGAAGCGATTATCGGCACCGGTATCCTTATAGCAAATAGGAGAAAATATATCTGCGCTAGCGCCGCAGCTCATTATTTTCCCATTAATAAGGTATTTAGCTTCATCTCTGCAACCATTCAGGCGGAAGGCCTCAGGTATTCTTTCGATAGAAGGTAAAAAGTTTCGATCATCTGGACTCTGCATTTCGATTCCCCTTTCTTGTTTTACAGTCAGGTATAGTATGAATATTTACATCCCAACCAATTCAAGTAGACTTATATATCTGCTGTAACTACACATCAATAAGGAATGGCAAAGTAACCCGAATCACAGACAGGCAGGCTTATTCTGTTATACTAAGATAGCTTCCTTACGATTAGCTAAAGTAATAGTTCTAGCCTGACTGGCAATCAATTTAGCATCATCCTTTACAGGACGAACCAGGTTATACTAAACTAATCATATAATGATAAATCTATCCGGGAAATGGGTAAGGTCAACAATGGTTGATTAGTGGTGGTTGATTTGAATTGGAGGTCAAAATTATGATAAAGAAAATACTCGTAGCATATGATGATGGTAGCCAAGCCAAAAAAGCCCTAGAGGCCGCTATTGAAATCGCCACAACTACTGGAGCGGAAATATTCGTGGTTTCCGCTTACACGATTCCTATCGTATACCAGGGAAGCATAGCATCCGACGGTATGTTTCCAGATAACACCGTAATAGTAAACTACCTTTATGAAAACACCCGCAGTCACCTGGAAAACATCCTCCTAGAAGCCGCGGCCAGAGTAAGTCAAGCTAATATTCCGGTGTATACTGAAATCTTGGAAGGGAGTCCCGGCAAGGTAATAACCCAGTTTGCCGAAAAGAAATCTATTGACCTGATTGCAGTAGGATCCCAAAATCGAACTGCAGTAAACCGACTATTCATGGGCAGTGTATCCAATTACGTACTTCACCATGCTAAATGCCTGGTATTAGTTGCCAAAGATGTATAATCGACAGAACTGGGCAGGTGGCGCTTTAACACTTCTTCCTATTTAGGAGGTTCGGTGTAGGGTAAACCGGGCTAAGTTGCGCAAAAAATCAGCAGCAGGACCGAAACCGGTTAGACAATCCAGACAGGCTTGA
>CAZYJA010000286.1:0-3506 GCA_964647245.1 uncultured Syntrophomonas sp.
CTTATGTCCCCGATGTACCGGTTTTATATCCTTCATTTACGGTTGCGGACATGTATAAGCTGGGGAGCCGGCTTTATCCAGGTTGGGACTGGGAACGCTGTCGGCAGCTACAAGGCCAGTATGATCTGCCTGCAGGCCAGCGCATCCGTAATCTCTCCCGGGGTCAGGCGGTACAGGTCTGCCTGATTCTGGCTTTATCCATTCGTCCCAACCTAATTCTTTTGGACGAACCAACTGCTGGTTTGGACCCGGTAGTACGCCGTGCCTTCATGCAAACCATTATTGATGAAGTCGCCGAGCGAGGAACCACTGTTTTTTATTCCACCCATAATCTAAATGATCTCGAACAAAGTGCTGACCATATTGCTTCTCTCTGGCAGGGGGAACTGCTCTTTTCATCCTCTTTGGATCATTTGAAAGAATCTCTGGGACGAATTCGAGTGGTGTTCGAGGACGGTGCGGGGGCAGAAATGCTGGCATCGCTTCCGGGGCTTATCGATCTTCAGTTCAATGGGCGGGTGCATACCCTTACTGTTCGGGGTCATGTTGACCCTGTATATCTAGAACTGCAGAGGTTTAAACCACTATTGCTAGAGCAACTTGATTTAAGTCTGGAGGATATATTCCTTATTCTGATGAAAGAAAGGGGATATAGCTATGAGAATGGCAGATCAACCAGTGGCGAAACCGATTAGGGATAATACTAAAATAGTACCCCTGTTTCATACCGGATTGCTCTGGAAAGAATGGAGACAATACCGACATCTGTTTGCTTTGCTCTTCTTTATTATTATACAACAACCGATTTTAACCCCTCTGCTTATACGAGCTTTTATACAAGTCTTGATGCTCAGGCCAGGGCTTACGGCGGTGTCAGATTTGAATCCCTGGGTATCGCTGGTTAAAGCTATTATTCAGAGTGGAGGAACCATCATGGAAACTACTACTATCATCGCAGTAATATTGTTGGCTGCAGTGATGGTGGGCCACGAACGAGGCAGCAGCCTGAATTACCTGGCCAGTACGCCGGTGGATCGCCGCCAAATCCTGGCCGCCAAATGGATGACGGGTAGTCTGGCCATACTGTTCTCCATGAGCTTGCTCACTATATATATGTTTGGCATAGCAACATTAAACCCAGCGGCCATAAGCCTGAATCAGCTTTGGTTGTGGGCCGGAACGACGACGGCGGCCTTACTCTGCCTGTTTAGCCTGGCATTGCTAAGTGCCAGCATTTGCAGCTCAATTCTGTATTCTGCTGCATTTACCGGACTTTTTATTATGCTGCCAACATTATTGAGCAGTATAATTCTAAATCCTCTGGGTAAATATGCAATCCTATCGACTGATCAAGTAACAAATGCATATCAATGGCTCAATCAGTTAATTATTGTCGACTATATTGTGCAAGAAAGCTGGAATGGATGGAGCAATTCAGCTTCTTGGTTCGTATACATACCGCTTTTATTAATAGCTGGGGTGATATTCCTGGTGCTGGCTATGCGGGCCTTTGAACGAAATCCTCTGGAAAGGATGGGAGAATCCTTTTTAAGGGGAAATTCCAAGGAGATAGGCCGCTTGATGCTGACCGGCTTCTTTGCTCCAGGCTGGGCTACTCAACTGGCCAGTTCTCCGGAACTATTTCTGATTTATCTCTTGTTAACAGCCAGCGGCATTTATATGGGAATCGGCATTCTGTGGAAAGCGATGGCTTCCCTGGGCCTGAGCCGGGGGTCTATCTCATAAATACCTATTAGATCGGTATTAATATTTTGGTGCTGGGGGGAATCGGGATGAGGGGATGGAGCGTGCAACGCGCCCTTTTAGGCAAGGAATGGCAACACAACCGAGGTTATTTTTGGATCACCGTTGTTTTATTGATCTACGTACCAGTTTTGAAAAGCCTGTATTATCTGCTGCGGGGAGGAGATGCAGCCCGGGAATGGGCGAAACAGCTAGCATATATTGTGAACTTCCATCAAATGGCAATGGGCCCGCCACCGGCTTTTCAGGATACCATGCATATTCTGGGGGTGGCAGTGGCAATACTGCTAGGAGCAATCTTACTGGGAGAAGAACGCAAAGGCAGTTTGACTTGCCTACTTACAACTCCGGTAGCTCGACGAGAAATTGTGCTAACCAAATTCCTATTTGGTACTGGAACTTTGTTGTTGGCGATGGGAATCAACTTTCTATTTCTCAGCGCAATGTCAGGACCACTGGGACTAGATCTGAGTCTAATGACGCTTATCCGCTGGGGACTGATTATGAGCCTGGGCTTGATTGGCCTGTTTACATTGTCCCTTTTCGCTTCTACCGCTACCTCCGGAACTCTGCCCGCTGCCGGATTGAGCTTTTTGTTGATATACTTGCCCGGGATGCTGGTAGCAATGGTGGAAAACACAGCTGTTCGCTATTTTCATGCTCCACAATTATTCTCTATCAAGGCCCAATATGCAGAAAGTTATCTCACCATCACCAATTATCTCACAGGAGAACATTGGTCTATTGTTCAGCACGTTGATCACTTGCCTGGCTGGAGAGGGATCGGAGTATCTTCGAGTAGGGGTCCGGCTCCCCATCTGGGACTGGAGAGTGGGTTGCTTCTGCTGATTATAGTGATATTGTTGGGTCTTTCCATACTGGTATTTGAGCTTTTATCTCTAGATGAACAAGGAGCCTTTTTTGCCAGTCATCGCACCCGGCAGGTATTCATTATCCTGGGCGGGTTGCTGGCAGGGTACATTTTCATCTTCCCGTACTGCACTACGCTGTCCGTATTTCTATCTGGGTTATTGGTGCTGATTCTAGCTGTGTGGGGTCTTTTTGAATGGCTGCCCCGTAAGCGAACAGGAATTAGGTCTGGATAACCCATTAGTATCGGAGAATGAGTAGCTGATGCCCAGCAATTGAGGAATTAAGCTAAACTAAATATTAGTAAGAAAATGTGTGCGAACTTACTAACAATTGGAGGGTGAATTTGTGGATACAAGAGATAAACAAGATAAATGCAAAATAGAAGAATATAAAAAGAATCCAATGATTACTTTTGCGGATTCAATAAATCGATCAATGATAGGTGACTTAGGGGAGTTAACAAAAGGAGGCTGCCTTACTAAGATTATCACGGCAGTTATAATTATTGGAATATTATTTTTCCTTGTTCGATGTTCTCATTAA
The DNA here is from genome assembly GCA_964647245.1 of uncultured Syntrophomonas sp. Lineage (GTDB taxonomy): Bacteria > Bacillota > Syntrophomonadia > Syntrophomonadales > Syntrophomonadaceae > PHAA01. The sequence goes on from CAZYJA010000286.1 coordinate 3,181, forward strand.
GCTTAAGTTTTAAATAGAATCCGTACAATCTCACTCCTGGCATACTACTATATCCTGACGGAATCAAATCCCAAACGGTCGGCGACGGCCAGATGCGGCCCGGTAATATTTTACCGGGGCATGGCTTGGCAACTTTAGAAGACTTTTATATATTTGAAGGAGTTGTTTTTTAGTTCAATTATAATCCGGCCATTATCATATTGAATAAAGTGGTTAGGTCTCGCCGCAACAGTTTCGGTTTTATCTCTTACCAATTTGCCTGTGCGGAATACCGAAAGCAGAAGTCCGATAAGGAACATATTGGTAGCCAGAGCCATTTTCCCGTA
>CAZYJA010000287.1:0-3489 GCA_964647245.1 uncultured Syntrophomonas sp.
TAACCTGGATTTGTTGACTGCAGACGTAGCCAGCACAGCGTATGCTTTGCAACAGGTTGCGGAAAAACTTGATTTGGATACGATATTACTTTCATCCGATCGCCGGGGCAAAGAACTGGCAGGTCGGGTGGCCGAAGCTATGAATGCCGGTTGCTTAACTGATGTTAAAGGAATTATTCGTGCAAATGATCAGATGAACTATGTTAGGAATGCTTTAGGTGGGGCTACCGTGGCTACCCATACTATCAACAGTCTCCAGAAGGTTATTGCGATTTCTCCCCGGGCTTTTGCCCCTGCAGAAGGAACTGGGAAAGGCAGTATTCAGACTATAGTAATAAATGTTCCGGCCCCTGCCATCAAACTTCTGGGTACTCGCAGCAAGGCCGGGGATACAGTAGACCTGCAGGCAGCCGACCGTCTGGTAATCGTAGGACAGGGGGTCGAAGATCAGGACGATTTGGCATGGGTGGGCAAGGTTGCCAAAATACTCGGGGCTGAGACAGGCTGTTCCAAACCGGTAGCTACCGATAAGAAATGGTTTTCCGAAGATCGTATTATAGGCCTCTCAGGCAAGATATGTAAACCTGGATTGGCTTTGATCTTAGGGGTATCGGGTCAAGTACAATTTACCGTGGGGGTGCGTGAAGCTCAGATAATAGTTTCTATAAACAACGACGCAGATGCCTATATGAACAAGATGTCAGATTATGTGCTGGTAGCGGACTTGCAAGAAGCCCTGCCGGAATTAGCTACAGCCCTCGCATGAAACGCTCTGGTTTGGCTTTATGGGGGAGTTCCAACTTTAATAAACGAAACTTATTTAGGAGGGTAAAATATATGTTCAATGATGCTGTGCTTTTTAGCCAACAAGAGGGAATTGCTACAATCACCATTAATCGTCCCGAAGTAAACAATGCCATGGATGCGGATGTGTTAAATGGCCTGGTATGGGCTATTCAGGCATGCTATGATCAAAGTATCCGGGCGGTGGTTATGACCGGAGCAGGGGACAAAGCATTTTGTTTAGGCGGGGACATTGCTTTTGCATCCAAATATGGAGATGGTGATCTACAGGCCTTTTTCAGAGAGTTGACCATTCCTGCGGCCCGTCTGATTTCGGATATGCGTAAATTGCCGAAACCCATTATTGCTAGCATTAACGGCATTTGTGCCGGTGCCGGTGTCAGCTTTGCGGCTGCCTGTGATATTCGTATTTGCCATTCCAACGCGATTTTCAAGCAGGCCTATACGGGCGTTGGTATCTGTCAGGATTGTGGATTCACCCAGATGATTCCAGTTATCGTTGGCTTAGGAAGAGCCAGTGAAATGGTTTTCCTGGATGAAGTCATTCCAGCTGACAAGGCACTGCAATGGGGATTGGTAAACAAAGTAGTGGATCCCGCAGATTTAGCCGCTGAAACCGCGAAAATTGCTGCTAAACTGGCCAATGGTGCCACGAAGGCCTTTGCAGCATCAAAGGCCTTGCTAAACCAGACTTTGCTGCCCTTCCTGGAAGTACAATTAGAAGCAGAACGGGATGGTGTTATGAGCTGTTCCTTAAGCGATGATTACCAAGAAGGAATAGCAGTTTTTACCGGCCAAAAAAAGAAGCCTGAGTTTAAGGGGAAATAAGATTTAATAATATCGCTATAAGAAATATGGTTTTTATATGAAAAAGATTCATATGTATTAATTATAATTGTTAAGAAAAATTGACTAAAGGTGTGGTTTACATGCTTGAATTTACTAGTTTCTGGTGCTTTAGACTGAACGCCGTATCCCGCAAGGTAAGTCGTTTATGGAATGCACGTTGCTCGCAATATGGGGTTACCGCTGCGCAAACCTTTGTTATTTTGGATGTTATGGATCATCAGGGATCCAGTGTCAAAGATATCGGGCTGCGAATCGAACTGGATAGTTCAGCGGTTACCGGTTTGATTGACAGGCTGGAAAAAGAAGATCTGGTGGCACGCCAGGGGGATCCCAACGATCGTCGGGGTACCAGGATATTTTTAACCGATAAAGGTTACGAACTTGCCGCAAGGAAGCTGGTTCCTGCAGCGGTGGATTTCAATAAGTATATAAGAGGAATGGTTGATCCCGAAATAGCAGGCATATTTCAACACACCCTTAATTTATTTGACTATCAGATCAATAGGGTCTTGGAGGAGAGCCAGGGCTAGGCATGGAGACAAACTACATTTATTCAGCCCTAGTTGGCATATCCATATCAAGCAATTGAGGCAGGAAAGATGAGCTGGGCCGGATAATTATGGGGCGAAAATGGGATGAAACCCCGTTCTTTTCCAATAAAACAGACTAGTGGCGGCAAACATTCTCCAACAAAATTCTGGTGTGCATTTGAAATGTCTCTTCATCGTATAGATCTAATCCCATTAATAGACTAATTTGTTCTCCCAACAATATGTGATAGGATAAACTACTCATCAAATGTAAGGTCTTCAAAGACAAACAATGATCATCCAGCTCCGGCCGGATTTGCCTGATAGTTTGCTTTATTAAATCAATCCCCTGGGTATGGAGGAAACCCATATATTCTGCATGTTGATCAAGGGGTTTATTATAAATGGCCTGGCTAATCATGTTCCTGATGATATCCGGATAATCTAACATGAGTTTGCTATAGTCATTGATAAATATGGTAAGTTTTGTTTCTGCATCCTCATTTATGGTATTTAGATGTTGAAAGGTATTTTTTAATTCATCTGTCACCTGTCTTAGCGCTTCATTGATTACGGCATCTTTGGAGCCGAAATGATAGTTAACTGCTGCAATATTAACGCCGGCCTTAGCGGCTATTTTTCGGACCGTAATTTTCTGAAATCCCTCTTTGGCGATAATATCCATGGCAACTCGAACAATTTTTTCTTTGGTGGTTAGGTTGCTAACGGTGGTTTTCATTTTTATCACGTCCTTTTAAATGTAATTCCAATAAAATAAGTTGTCCCTCGCAAGGCCCCGTAAAATCACCGTTGACAAGATTCTGATTCTAGTCTACCATATAGTAATGGCAAATTCAAACAATGTTTTAATTTTAGGGACAATAGTTGGAGGGTTACCACAATGGCCGACACGTTGCGGATGGGTTTAGACGTAGGATCAACCACGGTCAAATTAGTTATTTTGGATGATAATGGAAAAATCATATATAAAAGATACCAACGACACTTCTCGGAAACGAGGCGCTATACGAATGAGTTGCTGATCAATGCAGTGGAGAAAGTTGGTAACCAATATCTTACGGTAATGATAAGCGGTTCGGCCGGAATATCAATCTCCTCCGGGCTTGGCATTACCCATATTCAAGAAGTAATTGCCTGTAATCGCAGTATTGACCGGTTTCTTCCGCCAATCGATGTTGCTATCGAACTTGGAGGAGAGGATGCGAAGATAACTTTTTTCCGGGGTGGACTGGATCAGCGCATGAATGGAATCTGTGCAGGAGGAACCGGGGCTTTTATTGATCAA
>CAZYJA010000288.1:0-3469 GCA_964647245.1 uncultured Syntrophomonas sp.
CTGTGCTGAGCAAATGGAAAAGAAACCGGCCCTCCTGGCGAGTTTGTTGAGTACTTTGTTACGGGACATATATATCTACCAGGTGACCGGTCAAAAATCGCTGCTGGTTATGAGTAACCCCAAGCTCTGTGAAAACCGTAAAAAACTGTCCCCCGACCGGGTCCAGGCGGCACTAATGAACATAGATAAACTGAGCAAGCTATATCAGGGACCGGTTAATTCACTGTTAACAAGTATAAACATTTCCTATCAGCTCTGGGATGCATTACAATAGAAGCGGGACCGGAATAGTGAAATCCGGGACGAAATAAGTGGGAGTTAGTCCCATAATTCGGGTACTATGGGCGAGTTAACCATGGAAAATTACTAATCGAACGTAACGCATTAGGGGGTTATTTTTTGGCATTTGTAGTAGGCGTTAGATTTAAATCCGCCGGCAAAATATATTATTTTGACAATGAAGACCTGGAACTGGAAGTAGGCGAAGCAGTTATTGTGGAAACGGTGCGCGGGGTTGAATATGGCGAAGTAGCAATTAAGAAAAGGGATGTAGAAGAGGACCAGCTGGTGCTGCCGTTAAAAAAAGTACTGCGTAAAGCGAATGCTGAGGACCAGGCGGTTTACCATCGCAACAAGGATAAAGAAAAAGAAGCTCTGGAAATATGCCGGGAGAAAGTTAAACTGCATAAGCTTCCCATGCGGCTTATCGATGTAGAGTATACATTTGATATGGGCAAAATAATTTTCTATTTCACCGCTGAGAGCCGGGTTGATTTTCGCGATCTGGTAAAAGACTTGGCAGCTATCTTTAAGACCCGAATTGAGTTGAGACAAATTGGGGTACGGGATGAGGCCAAAATGTTAGGCGGGATTGGCACCTGTGGCCGAATTTTGTGCTGCAATAACTTTTTGGGAGAATTTGTACCGGTTTCTATCCGTATGGCCAAGGAGCAGCGGCTTTCTTTGAATCCGACCAAGATATCCGGTATCTGCGGTCGGTTAATGTGTTGCCTTAAATATGAATCAGAAATGTATAGTTCCAAAAGGTCAGAGGGGGTCAAAAATGGAGAAAACGGTACAAGAATTGAAGCTCTTGATCCGGGAGTTGATTCATGAGATTGGAGACCTTAAGGAAAGAGTCACCAATCTGGAAGGAAAGGCAAATTCTGAGCCGCAGTATGATACCCGCCCGGAGGTAGAGTTGATCAAGTTACAGGGCGAAGGATATGACCAGCTGGGGCGTATCTATAATGAAGGTTATCATGTGTGTCCAGTGGCATACGGGCAGCGACGCGTTGACGGATGTCTGTTTTGTATAGCTTTCATGGAGAAGGAGTAAGGCCTGGTGGCAGATAGGCACGCAATCATTAAAGCCGAAGAGACTTTGGATGACCTTATATTGGGGAACATGAAGATTATTCAGGCCAGACGCGGTTATCGCTTTTCTCTGGACTCGGTGTTGCTGGCTCACTTTGTGGAATTGGCAGGAGTTAGCCGGGTCATCGACCTGGGCACGGGGAGTGGGGTGATTCCTACTCTCTTGGCGGTGCGCTCCCCGCTAATTAAGATAAGCGGAGTCGAAATCCAGCCGCTAATGGTGGATAGAGCCGGGCGTAGCGTGAGTCTAAATGGTTTAGAGGATAGAATCGAGATAATCCAGGCTGATATCAAGCAAATTAAGCAGTCTTTGCCGGGGGGGTGTGCCGAGCTAGTCTTGAGCAATCCCCCTTTTTGGAGAAAAGGCGAAGGTCAGGTCAGTATGAATCCGGAGGAAGCCATAGCTCGCCATGCACTGAACCTAAACCTGGCCGAACTCGTGGAGCAGGGAGCATACCTGTTGCAGCAGGGTGGTAAAATGGCAGTTATTCAGCGGGCCGAACGATTGGCGGAAATCATGAATATCTTTGAATCTCATCATCTATTTATCAAACGCTTACGGATGGTGCATTCATTTGTCGATCGTAATGCGGGCTTGGTCTTGGTGGAAGGGCAGAAAAACCGCCCCGGCAGTCTCACCATCCTCCCCCCGCTGGTAATTTACGAGAAGCCCGGCGAGTACTGCGCTGAAATCAAACTGATATATGGGGAGAGTTGAAAAGTGGGAAAATTATATGTGTGCGGTACCCCGATTGGTAATCTGGAAGATGCCAGTATCAGGTTGTTAAAGACCCTGCGTGGGGTTGATATGATTGCTTGTGAAGATACTCGCCACAGTATTAAGCTCCTCAACCGCTTCAAGATTAAGAGTAAACTGATTAGCTATCATGAGCATAGTAGCCCGGAAAGGGAAAACTACATTTTAGAAAAGTTAAAACTAGGCAGCAATGTGGCCTTAATATCCGATGCCGGCATGCCAACCATATCTGATCCGGGGGAGAGTCTGGTGCGCCAGGCTATCGCCGCAGGCATAGAAGTAGAAGTCATTCCCGGGCCGTCAGCCTGTACCGCAGCTTTAGCGGTTTCCGGGCTGAATAGCAGCAGCTTCGTCTTTGAGGGGTTTCTGCCCGCGAAAGCAGCTCAACGCCGGGAAAGATTAGGCAGCCTAAAAGATGAGCCCCGTACCCTCATATTATATGAAGCCCCCCATCGACTGCTAAAGACGCTACATGATATGGCAGCGATTCTGGGAGAAGAACGGCTAATAACCGTAGCTCGCGAGCTTACCAAGATCCATCAGGAAATAAGACCGGGTTCAGTTAGAGAAATAATAGACCATTATACGGTACATCCTCCGCGCGGGGAGATTTGTCTATTGATCCCGGCCCCACCTGAAGAGTTGAAAACCATTGATTGGGATCAAATTATGCGGGAAACGATTGATCTAATCAATACCGGCATAGACAAAAAAGAGGCCCTCAAAATGAAGGCCCGGGAGTATAAGATCCAAAAATCGACAATCTATAAAAAATTACTCGACAATTAATTGTAAAATGATTTCGTTTTAGCCGATTTGTTTGGAAAGTTCAGTTAGGCAACTTTTGCAAATATTTTTGCCTTTGTAATTGGCTACGTCTTCGGCGTTACCACAAAAAATGCAAGCCGGTTCATATTTTTTAAGGATAATCTTTTCCGCATCAACATAGATCTCCAATGCATCCTTCTCTTCAATTCCCATAGTTCTTCTCAGCTCGATGGGAATAACAATACGACCTAGTTCGTCCACTCTTCTTACTACTCCAGTTGATTTCATCATAACGGTTCCCCCCTTTTTTTTTTATCAATCTATAGTGCTTATCCCATTGAAACGATACCAAAACTGGTAGAAAAAGTCAAGCTATTTTATGACAAAAAAGTACAAAAAATATATTATCAGAGTATTAAGTTGAAAAATAGGCAATTTTAGAAGAACCAAGGATTAATTGGATATAATAGCCACCAGGTAGGGGCTTTTCCGGCTGACTGATCACTTCCAGCGGGATAAGACAGCAATTCTGCAATTTCTATGGCGATGAAGAGCGGATAAGAATTG
>CAZYJA010000289.1:0-3457 GCA_964647245.1 uncultured Syntrophomonas sp.
ATAACATACCCCAGTTCCCAGTCGGCTAAAGTATCAAGAACGTAAACATAGATTGCAAACATAAATTTCCTCCATTTTCATTGTGTTTCTAAATCGCCGCCTCTATAATGTTTTTGTGCTTCAAAGATGTGATTAGGTAACAAGTTATTTAAACTAATAATTTTACTACCTTTACTTTCATAATAACGTAGCATTTCGTCAATTTCCTTTTATCGTAACTGGTAACGCAATCTGATAGGACATTAACGCCATAATTTTCTTTGCGTAAGTTGTGGCGGGGATTACCGTTATTTTTGGCTTTGGCTTTTCATCGTTCATAATATCACCTTAGAAAAAATTGCTTTATCTCTTTAATCCATAAAGACAGCGACTGGTTATATTATTTGGCTTGAGACTCCGTAAATATCGACCTGTTCCCATGTACACGCCAAAATCCAAAAAACATCTATCCTGTAAACTCGCCAAGCCCCAAAAACACAAAACATCTATCCTGTCCTGTCGTGAAAGCCCGTTATCAATCCTGTTCTCTCGCGAACGGAATCCGACCCGATAGACTGATTCCCATGCACAAGCAAAATCACGTTTTGAGAGTACAGTTTAAAAACCTCAAAACCACAGAAATGGCTTATTTACTGAGTTTTCCGTACATTCAGTCTTTTACCCGCGACATCAATACCACGCACTCCACGTGCCCCGTCTGCGGGAACATATCCACCGGTTGAATCTCCTTGGTCTCGAATCCCTCTTTCTCAAATAGCGCCAAATCCCGAGCCAGGGTTGCGGGATTACAGGATACATATACAATCCTTTTAGGAGATATCTTGGCTATAGCTTCAATTAAATCTTCAGTGCACCCTGCCCGGGGAGGATCAAGCACCACAATCTCAAACTCATCAATGAGCTGAGGAATTATCACTTCACAGGGACCGGTTATAAAATCGCAGTTAAATACTTTATTCTTATATTTATTATTAACGGCATCCTTTATAGCGGGAGCATAGCTTTCCACACCTAAGACCTTGCGGGCGGACTTAGCCAAGAGCAGGGATATACTGCCTATTCCACAGTAGGCATCTAAGATACGGTCTTTAGGTTTTACCCGCGCATAAGCCTTTACTAAGTCAAATAATTTACCGGTCTGAGTGGTATTTACCTGAAAGAAAGACAACGCAGATAGGTCATAATACATCCCGTTTATTTCTTCCTGCAGATAGGCTTCACCATGCAGCAGAGTATAAAAATCATCATTAATGCTGTAAATCGAAACCAATTCCGGATAATCTACCAATAATTTAAGATTTACCTTGTCGGTCCCTACTCCATTGAAAACCAACATGAGTTTCTTATTAATTGACGACTGGCGAACTACAATCTCACAATGATCCGGTAGATTTAATTGTTCCAGTCTTTCCTTTATATATAAACTCAAGTTCTCCATTTCAACTGAAATCAACTTACAGGTGTCAATATTGATTATCTTATGGCTGTCGTTTAGGTAGTAACCCATTTTCAACTGGCCATTAACTCTGTCCACATGCCATGAAACCTTGTTGCGATACCGCCAGGGATCTTCCATTCCTATGACAGGGTTGACCTGCAAATCAATTTTTCCGATCCTATTAATATTCTCCTGAACAACGCGCTGCTTTAATTCCAATTGCTTAGGGTAGCTAACGTGCTGGTAAGCGCAACCACCGCACTCATAATAATGAGGGCACTCCGGGGAAACTCTATCTTCTGAACTATCTTTGATTTCAATCAGGCGGGCTCGTCTAAACTTCCTTTTTTCCTCGGTAATTTCTACTTCTACAGTTTCCCCTGGTATTGCAAAAGGAATAAAGGTAGCCTTACCATCGGTTCTGGCCACTCCTTCCCCGATATGGGTAATTCCATCAATATAACAGCGCAATGCTTTGCCCCCTCTTTAAATGTAAACGACACACCCTCAATAATGATATAACAATCACCTAAGGTGAAATGTCCCGGCTTGGAATGTCCCTAATAAGACGGTCTCTCCTATTAATAAAGCGGAAAGTACTATCCTTTCCGCTCATCATAATTCCCTCACATTTCATGGAAGCAACAGAACCGTCCCCTTGCTTCGCTTCTCATTTCCTTCCTTCTCTGAATGCTTTGAGATTTACTTCTAGAGCTTTAGCCGGCACTATTTCCCGGATGGCTGTTTCTACCGCGTCGGCCGGTAGGCCGATGGCCTGACTAAGGATACCAACCAGGACTACATTGGCGGCTTTAACGTTGCCGCAGCGGGTGGCAATATCGGTTGCATCCACTACGACGGTTTTCGCCACCATGGCGGCTACTTTCTCATGGATATCATCCGGATATTTAGCCTTGCCGCTCATGACTGGTAAGGGATTAACCCGTTCATTATTTATTATGACCATCCCGTCAGCTTTTAAGTAATCCAACCAGCGGGCGGCTTCGATTTTTTCAAATGCTAATATAACGTCAGCCCCGCCCTTTTTAATAATGGGAGAGTAAACTTTCTCGCCGTATCTAACCTGGGTAACAACGCTGCCCCCCCTTTGAGCCATACCGTGTACCTCGGATACTTTCACATCATACCCTAGCTGCACTGCTACCTGAGCGATAATACGGCTAGTCAAGAGAGTTCCCTGGCCCCCAACGCCTACAATTAGAATATCCGTTGTCTGGCTTTGCATGATTATCCCTCCACTTTCTTGATGGCATCAAATGTACATATCTGAGGACAAAGACCACAGGCCACACAACTTTCATGAATTACGGCCTTCTTATCTTCTTCAATAAAGTAAACGCCTGCACAGCCTACTCTTAAACATAGCTTGCAGCCTTTGCAGAGCTCATTGTCAACATAATACTTGACTGGACTGGGTGCACTATTTAATAAAGCACAGGGTCGCTTGGTTATGATTACCGAAGGTTCGCGGCGGTTCAACTCTTCTTTTAGAGTCGCTTCCAACTCCTTTAAGTTTAGGGGGTCTACAATTCTAATATTTTTTACCCCGATAGCTCTAACCAGACCTTCAATATCAAGTTTATTGGTAGGCTGATGGCTAATGGTTTTACCAGTGGCCGGATGTTCCTGGTGTCCGGTCATGGCGGTAGTATCATTGTCTAATATCATAACCGTAGAGGTTCCCTGGTTATATACCACGTCGATCAGAGCCGTAATTCCTGAATGGACAAAGGTAGAATCACCGATAACCGCTACCGTCTTACTGGCAAAATCCTCACCCCGAGCTTTTTCCATGCCCAGAGCTGACCCAATACTGGCCCCCATGCAAATACAGGCATCCATGGCGTCTAAGGGGCTTAACGCTCCCAGCGTATAACAGCCAATGTCACCCATAACTACCAGTTTCATTTTTTTCAGGGTATGAAAAACGCCCCGATGAGGACAGCCTGGGCATAAAAGCGGCGGTCGAGCCGGAATTTCTTTATCCAGGCCATAGGC
>CAZYJA010000290.1:0-3452 GCA_964647245.1 uncultured Syntrophomonas sp.
CTTTAGGTCTTCATACGCTAACTGTAACAATTGCCGGGGTAACCCAGAGCCAAACTGCACAGGTTACCATAGCAGATTCTGCAGTAGACGGCAGCAAATCCACAGCGGAAATAGCACCCGCTCTGGGTAAAGGGACCGCCAGCATAATTACGGTTACCCTGAGAGATACAGACAATAACCTAATAGCCAATACGGCCAAGAATATGAAAATTGTTGTAACCATCACTAACAATAATATGGCTAACATAGAATCTTATACCATTAATGAACCATATAAAACAGTGAATTCAACCACAAATATAAATGTAACGCCTCCTATAACCAGTTATAGCACCCCTACTGACGCGAACGGCCAGTACAGTTTTACGGTAATCCTACCAAATACGATAGATGTTGGTGATGGTATAGCTGTTCAGGTTACACAAAACCAGATAACGAAAAAGATAGGAGCCCTATTTGAATATAAGGAAAATTAGGTTTTAATAAAATATTTCTCCTTAATATCTATATCTAAAGTTATATATTATATGAAATGATTGCAAAATGACCCTTCCCCATTCTTAATGTACTAATGTGTCCATCTTTTAGCGCTTGAACTACTTGTCAAATAACCGGGATAGTTTACATTGACACAATAAAAATTGTATTAAGCGAGAGTGAATCCACCAAAAATAATGCGGGGATAAGCTCAAACTTAAAGGGGGTTATTTCGTTGATTAGAACAAATAAAGGTAATAAATCATTAATACTAATTGCGGCACTAGCTGTACTATGCTGCCTGTTGATATCACTGCCGGTACTGGCCGGTAAGGGAGATGGAACCGGTGGGGGGCAGGGTATACCACTAGGTCTAGATTCATCTACTCCAGCTGATGGACAGAAGGACGTTGCGTTGACGGGAGACATTAAGCTTACGTTCAATAAAAATGTTATTGGTTTAACAATAAGAGATAACAATAAAAATTGTTTTACTCTTAGTGCTTCAAACGGAAGCAAGGTACCAATAGAAGTCATCATGGCAGATGACCAGTTATATCCAGAAGAAAAAAGGAATATAAGTATCCGGCCTTTACAGAAGCTACAACCCTCAACGGGTTATATGGTAAAAATAGCACCCCAATTGCAAGCTAAAAACGGTACTAGCCTGGGTCACGAGGTGACCGTAGACTTTGTCACCGCAGGTGTTGCTCGCAAACCAGTAGAATCTGAGCCTGCCTCTGATACCGGAAAGGTCCAGGTCGATGCTAATCAACCAGCACCAACCCAGACTGATACCACCACTACCATAACCAGTGAATCAACTCATCCCGTAGTGAAAAAAGCTCCAATGGCAGGCGAAAATAAAACCGAGGTGGACGACAAATCGCTGGCGACTAAACCGACAAAAACCACTGCTAACCGAAATTATGCACTGGTTGCTGGCTTAGCATTGATAGGAGCTATAGGTTATATCTATTCTAGAAAGAGAAATAGGAAATAGAAAACTTGACAAAATCAAAGTCTAATTAGGAGTGAAAAAAACGAAGAAAAAATTGCTGTATACATTGCTGTTTCTTGCACCGCTGGCGTTTATATTTATCAGCCTTTTCATTGGGAGGTATCCTGTATCAATACCAGTGGTTGCCCAAATATTATGGTGTAAGTTCACCTTCAGCCCCTGTAATCTACCGGATATTTATCAGACGCTCGTATGGGATATTCGTATGCCCCGAGCGATCCTGGGAGCCTTGGTAGGAGGTTCTCTGGCGGTCAGCGGGGCAGCTTTTCAAGGGCTGTTTCGGAATCCCCTGGTAAGTTCTGGTATACTTGGGGTTACATCGGGCGCCGGTTTTGGGGCTGCTTTGGCTATCATACTATTTCACGCCACCGGTCCCATATACATTTTTGCATTCCTTTTTGGAGGACTGGCGGTACTGCTTAGTTTCTTAATTGGCAGAATCTATAACACCACTCCCGTTATCATGCTGGTACTAGGCGGAACCATTGTTTCATCGGTATTTTCAGCCTTAATATCCTTTACCAAATATGTCGCTGACCCTACCAATGAATTACCCAGTATAGTCTTTTGGTTGATGGGCAGTCTGGCTTCAGCCCGTTACCAGGATATTGTGATTGCCGGCATTCCTATGGTGGTGGGAATTTTTGGTCTAGTAGCTGTACGGTGGAGAATAAATGTTCTGTCCATGGGAGACAAGGAAGCCCAAACGCTTGGTATTAATACCCGAATTAATAAGGGGATCGTAATCGTTTGCGCCACCCTGGCTACAGCAGGGGCAGTGTGTGTGAGCGGTATTATTGGTTGGGTAGGCCTGGTTATTCCGCATATAGGCCGAATGCTGGTAGGTAACGATAATCGGGTTTTGATCCCGACCAGCCTTTCCCTGGGAGCCTGTTTTCTAATTCTGGTTGACAATTTGGGTAGAGTCATAACCGGTTCCGAAATACCGCTGGGTATTTTAACTGCTATTGTAGGTGGGCCATTCTTCGTTTATCTATTAAAAAGTACGAAGGGAGGCGGGTGGTAAACTATGCCTTTACTTGACGTACAGAATATCAATTTCGGCTATGACCAACGAGATGTGTTAAAGGATATTTCTTTTAAGGTTAATAAAGGGGAGATATTTTTTCTTCTAGGACCTAACGGCTGTGGTAAAACCACTTTACTGGACTGTGTACTGGGGCTGCTAATACCTCGAAAAGGGAATATACATCTAAATGGAACTAATATTAACGTGATTCGGCCTGAAACCATTGCCCGGCAGGTAGCTTACGTACCCCAAAGCCATGAAAAGACTTTTCCCTATACTGTCATGGATATTGTCCTGATGGGAAGGGCTTCTTACATTGGACTGTTTGGCTCTCCTTCCGAAGAAGATATGGCTATTGTCGAGGAGTCCTTAGACTTGGTTGGGATACTCCATCTTCGCGATCGGCGCTATACCCAGCTAAGCGGAGGGGAAGGGCAACTGGTGATGATAGCCCGAGCACTGTCCCAGAAGACTCCACTGATTGTAATGGATGAACCGACTGCCCATCTGGACTTCAAGCATGAACTGGTAATTATGGAAACCATCGTAGAGTTGGTCAGAGAAACCGGTCTGTCAATTTTAATGGCTACCCATTTTCCTAATCATGCTTTCTATTTCGAAAATAATGATATACCTACCCGAGTAACGTTAATGAATGATAATAGATTCCTGAAAGCTGGGAGTCCCACCGAAATCCTATCGGAAGAAAACATTAGATTAATCTATAATATCAATGCCCGGGTGATATCATACCCCATAGGTGTTGGCCATGAACTCCGACAGGTTATCCCTATTTGTACGAATAACTCGGGGTCAGACCCCGAGTTATTCAGATGACATGAGGAGAAGGGAAGATACATAGTGAAATTATTACAACGCAGTGTTATGAAGCGCAACTTTCTGCTCCTAAGCTTGATACTTATC
>CAZYJA010000291.1:0-3446 GCA_964647245.1 uncultured Syntrophomonas sp.
GATCAACCTTACTGGCATCATCAAGGCTGGTGCTTTTGTAAACACGAGCCAGAGCGGCATCCATTTCCTCAGTAGTTGCTTTGCCTTTTTCTACTTTTTTAGTGAGGTTCTTCTTGACGGTGGCCAGACCTTTATCAATGGCCTCCTCAGATACATCATAAAGAAAAATACTATATCCTACCTCAGCACCAACCTGAGCTATACCTGCTCCCATAAAGCCAGCCCCAATTATCATAATATTTTTTACTTCCATTATTGTTGGACCTCCCTTTTTTGCGCTATTAAAAATTATTATCACTGGAGTCAGGCATTTTGGCACTATCTTAACTTCCAAACTGGATCTCGTTTCTGAAAGAACGCATCTCGGCCTTCTAATATATCCTCAGAGTTCATTATCGGTGGATATACTTCTTTCATAATAGATACTAGTTGTTCATAGTCCAAATCCTGACCACGATAAAAAGATTCTTTAATAGCTCTTATGGACATTGGCCCCAATTTACATATTTGCTCGGCCATTTCCCTGGCCCGCTCTAGCAGTAAGTCTTGCGATGTTATCTCATTTATTATTCCAATGACCTGTGCTTGTTCAGCTTTAACCCTTGTTCCGGTCAATAGCAAATGTAACGCAGAACTACGTAACATATGCTTCGTAATCATAGCAGCAAAACTTGTTGCCAAGTTAAACCTTGGTTCCGGTAAAGCAAAGGAGCTATTCTCGGCAGCAATTTTTATATCACACTCTAGAGCTAAATACATACCGGCCCCCGGCATATAGCCGTGCAAGGCTCCTATGATAGGCTTCCAAAGATTATGACAATTGGGGCTGATTCTATTTCTGCCAAAAACGACCGAATCATCAGGCGTCCAATGGCCATGATTTCGTTCTATTTCCCCGAAATCATATCCGCCACAAAATGTGTTCCCATTTCCACTTACTATTGCTACCCAGGCATCCTCATCGTCCCTGAATCTTTTCCAAACTTCTATCAATTCACAAGCCATTTCGGAGTTAATTGCATTCCCTTTTTCCGGCCGATTTAGCGTAATAAAGGCAATTCTCCCTTCTTTACGATATAAAATCATATACTAACCACCTTTCAGGGCATGTCGTTTTCACGCTACAACCTCGACAAACTTGTCACCCTTGATTTTTAAGAAATAAGCAAATCCAAAACCTGCAACCATAGCAACTAATCCAATCACATCAGTGATAGTTTCTGGAATTGCTAGTGCCGCTCCGCCTATAATTAAAAGAAATCTAACCAGATAGGTTGAATAGCTATTTTTAAGCGATCCGATTTTATACAGATACCCCGTAATACCACAAACCAGGGAAGCTATTCCTATAATTACCATGAGTATGTCCATTATGACTCCCAATCCGAAGCCTTTTTGTAAAATGATCTGTGGTGAAAGCACAAAGAAGAAAGGTAAAAAATAAATAATCATACCCATTTGACATGCTCTAAAACCCGTTCTAATTGCGTTACTCCCGGCAATAGAAGCTGCCGTATAGGCCCCTAAGGCTACAGGTGGAGTAATATATGAAAGCATTCCCCAGTAAAATACGAACAAGTGTACACCCATGGGGTTCATTCCCTGGCTGGTCAAGGCTGGCACTAATACCACGGCTAAAAAGACGTAAGCAGCCGTTACGGTCATCCCGAATCCTAACAAGAAACTGGTAAGCGCACCCAGTAGCAAAAGTAAATATATATTCCCACCGGCTAGAAAAACTAATTCCCGCGAGAAAGCCTGGGCCATACCAGTGAGCGAAAGGGCTCCAATTATTAAGCCAACCCCTATTAGTATGGAAACCAGTTCCAAAAGTACTTTCCCATTATCGGTTATGAACTCAATAAAATTTGCTGCTGTTAATGCAAATTCTTTTTTAATAATTCCACATAACAATAAAATAATTGATGCATAATATGGAGCCCAGGCTTCTGCTTTTAAAACAAACAATAGGTAGATTAATAATGCTATTGAAAAAATGTAATACCACCCGTTCTTAAGTGTAGCAATAAGTGACGGTATTTTTTCTTCATCAGTAATACCCTTTAACCCATGCTTGGCCGCATAACAATCAACCTGTAAATATAGGCTAAAATAATATAAAATAGCTGGTATTGCTGCTGCAATTACGATGTCTACATAGGGTACAGAAAGAAATGCAGCCATAATAAAAGCAGTTGCCCCCATTACCGGAGGCATAAGTACCCCACCCGTCGAGGCACAGGTCTCGACTGCGCCAGCTGTTTCTGCATCGTATCCACTCTTCTTCATGGTTGGTATCGTTATTGAACCAGTCGTAATAATGTTGGAAATAACGCTGCCGCTTATTGAACCCATTAATGCACTACTTAAAACCGATACTTTTGCAGGTCCGCCCCTCATTTTACCCATCAATGACATGGCAAAATCCATAAAGAATTTAGCTCCACCGGTTTTTTGCAACGTTACTCCAAAGATCAAAAACCCTACAACAAGCTCCGAAAAAACTTTGACCGGTAGTCCCACCGCACTTTGTTCGCTTAGAATGTGGTATTTGGCAGTATCCAGCAGATCAAATCCCTGGCCCGAAATCCAAGCCGGCATATACGGTGCAAAAAGCGGGTAAAGGGAAAAGAAGAGGACAACAGCCGCTAGAATTGGACCAGCTGTTCTTCTTAAAGCCTCCAGTATCAAAACCCAAAGAACCATAGCTATAACAGTGGCACTGGTAGGAGCATTAAATTCCCATGCTTGAGTAATAATATCCAATCCATAATATGCCAGATATAATCCCACCACCAGAGTAATTACAAATAAAACAGAATCATACCATGGAATCTTATTGCCTGGTTTTTTTTGCGCCGGGTATATAATAAACGCAAACGGTAACAGAAGACCTATTAACAAATACAAATACGAATTATAAATTATCGTGATGCCAAAGGGACTAATGTGAAAGACCTGCAATACGGTAAGAAATATAACTACGGCAGTACAGAGCACAAATAACCCCTGATAAAGTTTATTGAGCTCTCTAAGTCCCCTACTGATTTTCACTTCCTCTTTTTCACGGTTCATTTCATACCATTCCTTTTTATAGTATTTTGATTACTAATATAATTCGCTGTTATTAATGCTGAATGATATAAGCAATTCTTTTAATAACTTATTTGTTTAGAAGGCATTTTAAGTAAATGCCTTCTAAACATTCACAAGGAGGTATTAAGGATGCTATTTCACAGTCTTATATTTCTCTGACCACAATTTGGGAAAATCCTTGGAAGGTATCTTTTTATCAATAGACTCTTGCAGAGCTGCGTCAAATGCTGTCTTTAATGCCTGGCTGCGGGCTACCAAGGCATCATTATGCTTTTGGTCCGCATCGGTCCAAACTTTAATTTCTTTAAAATATTTAATGGCACCATTATGATAGGGAACATCCCACTGCT
>CAZYJA010000292.1:0-3441 GCA_964647245.1 uncultured Syntrophomonas sp.
GCAGCCGATGTCCCCCATGACAGTTAACCTCATTTTATGCAGGGTATGAAAAACTCCCCGGTGCGGACAACCAGGACACAATAGGGGCGGGCGGCCCGGTATTTCCTTATCCAGACCATAGACGCGAACTTCCTCTGCCTTACCCAGCTTGGCCTCTATCATTTCGGGGCTGTACTCACCCAAGAGGCTGAATAAATTTTTGCCTTCAACCTTAAGGCCCCAGGACTTAACTTGCTCCTCGATTACTGGCTCCAGTTCTTCAATTACAATCAGCCTGTCCACCTGTTCGGCAAAACTGCGGATGAGTCCTTTGGGCAAAGGATTGGTCAGGCCCAGCTTCAGCACTGATACATCCGGCAATACTTCTTTTACATATTGATAAACCACCCCACTGGTGATAACTCCGATGTTCTTGCTGCCCCACTCAATTCGGTTAAGAGGAGAGGTTTCTCCGTATTCGGCCATATTCAGCATTCTTTTTTCTACTTCGATATGCCGCAATTTAGCATGGCCAGGTAACATAACGTATTTAACCGCATTTTTGGTATAACCTTTCAGGGGCACATCCGTTTTTTGCCCTTCTTCTACCATGGTTTGGGAATGAGCTAGTCGGGTGGTAACCCGCAGCATAATCGGGGTGTCAAATTCTTCACTAAGGTCAAACGCCATCCGGGTAAAATCCAGAGCTTCCTGACTATCAGCCGGTTCTATTACCGGCAGTTTGGCAAAACGCCCGTAGCCTCTATTGTCCTGTTCGTTCTGCGAAGAATGCATGCCCGGATCATCGCCGGATACAATGACCAGTCCCCCGTTGACCCCAGTATAGGCAAAAGTATACAGGGGATCAGCAGCTACGTTAACACCTACATGTTTCATCGCCACCAGCGTTCTGGCACCGCCGATGGAAGCGCCGGCAGCAACCTCCATAGCCACTTTCTCATTGGGCGCCCATTCCGCATATACTCCTTCATACTGAGCAAAACTGCTGACAATTTCCGTACTGGGAGTACCGGGATAAGCCGTGGCAACTGTCGCCCCCGCTTCGTATGCTCCCCTGGCTATAGCAGCATTACCAATCATTAACTTCTTCATCAAAATCCTCCTAAACCTGATGTTGGGCCTGGTACCAGTCACCAATCAGTTCACTCAGTAACTTCGCCATGTGGTAAACGTGTCCCAAGCCGGGATGCTTAGTTCTAGCTCCTTGACTATTAAACCTGACATCAACAATTCCTGTTATCGAGTAGTTGCCAACTGGGGGCAGATTTTTGGCTAGGGCTTTACCGGGCAATAGACTGCCTCGCCGTAATTGGATTATACCTATTTCATCTTCATCGCCGACTGATGCATCAATGGCAATTTCGATCTTACCCGTATTATAATTCTTAATCTGTCTCATTTCCCTGACCAAGTTCTGGGCGTGCAAAGGGTGGTCCAGAGTGCCATAAACTGCTAATTCAGGAGCCACGGCAGCTAACATCGTACCGGTCAAAGGGCCCAAACAATCAAGTAAATGATGATCGGAGCCAATACAGATAAAGACCGGCTCCGATTCCAAATTATTCAGCAAATCAGCCAATGCACTACTCATTATATTCCAGGCTGCCTGGTCCTGATAATGGGTTTTGGCAATAATCATGTCAGAACTTCCTATACAGCTAAAACCTGGGCTAGTCCTTTGATAAACCGCTCATTTTCAGCGGCCGTTCCTACGGTTACCCGAATAAATTCAGGATAGCCAAAAATATCGCCGCTGCGGATAATAACTCCCAGCTGCAGCAAGCCCTTAAATACCTCCTGGCAGTTCCGGGCTACATCAACAAATATAAAATTGGCATCAGTGGGCACATAGTGCAGACCCATCTTTGCAAATTCGCTGTATAAATATTTTTTGCCCAGCGAATTTACGGTCTGGCTATTTTGCAAATGTTCTACATCATCCAAGGCCGCTAAAGCAGCTATCTGGGCCATTGCATTTACATTGAAGGGCTCCGTCACTTTATCAATTGCTCCAGCAATGGCAGGTTGGGTAATACCATAGCCTACCCGCAGTGAAGCCAAACCATAAACCTTGGAAAAAGTCCGTAACACTATAACATTACGGCCCGCCTGCACGTATTTAAGTCCGCTTATATAGTCTTTACTATCCGCGTATTCGCAGTAGGCTTCATCAAAAACCACCAGCACGTCATCTGGCACTTTTTTCATAAAGCTATCCAGTTCCGAGGCGCCCACGATGGTACCGGTAGGATTATTGGGATTGCAAATTACCACCACTTTGGTCCGGACAGTAATTGCAGCTAACATAGCATCCAAATCATGAGTGAAATCCCGCAAAGGAACTTCGACACATTCAGCTCCCATTATCTTGGCTACAAATTCATATTCGGAAAAAGATGGCTTTGCATATATAACCTGATCCCCTGGGCTGAGGAAGGTCTCAGCTACCAGCTTCAGGAGTTCATCCGAGCCGTTGCCTACCACTATACTGGCAAATTCCACCTTATTGGCGGCCGCCAGTTTCTCTTTCAAATAAAAGCAATTACTATCCGGATACAGATGCATCTTTTGCAGGCTTTTTTCGACCGCCTCAATAGCCTTGGGTGCAGCACCCAAGGGGTTTTCGTTGGAAGCCAACTTGATAATATCATCAATACCCAGTTCCCTTTTCACTTCTTCTATGGGTTTGCCGGCTATATAGGGCTTAAGGGTAAATATTTCCGGCCTGGCCTTATCCTTAATAAAGTCTCCCATCATCCAACACTCCAATCGTCCTTTATTTGTTTCTGTTATCGATAACCCTGATGGCCTTACCTGGGCTTCTTTCGATACTGAAAGGCTCTACCAACCTGACCTTCGGATTCATCGAGAGCGTTTTATAAAGCTTTTGTTTGAACTTATGCTCGATTTGCTCTAAATGCCCATAATTATCAGTAAAAGCTTGTTCAGAAAGCTCTACCCTAATTTCTATGTCATCCAGGAAACCCTTTTTATAAAGGATAATTTGGTAGTGAGGCGCCAGTTCTTCCATGCCCACCAGGACACTCTCAATCTGCGAGGGAAAGACATTAACACCCCTTATAACCATCATGTCGTCACTCCGGCCACTTATCTTACTCAAGCGAGCCGTAGTACGGCCACAATCACAAGGTTCATAATTTAAGGAGGAAATATCCTTGGTTCGATATCTGATTACCGGTACCGCTTCCCGGGAGAGGCTGGTAATCACCACCTCACCTTTCTCTCCGGGTGCCACCGGCTCCAAGGTCACTGGATCCAATATTTCTACAATAAAGTGGTCCTCAGCCACGTGCTGACCACAGATCAGTTCACATTCACCTGAAAAACCCGGTCCGCCCAATTCACTTAAGCCATAATTATCAGTAGCGAGCATCCCCCAGCGATTTTGGATTTCCTGGCGATATTCCTCTGAAAAGGCTT
>CAZYJA010000293.1:0-3430 GCA_964647245.1 uncultured Syntrophomonas sp.
TCCCCTTGTTACATTGTTACCCCCTTTGTTCCTATCCCTATTTGGCGATCTTGCGCACCATATCCAGATCAAATTCCTTAAATATAAAGAGCAAAATACCGTATACGATTACGCCTATAATTATAGCCGCCAATGTAGCCAGGCTTGATACCAGTCCGTAAGCCACCAGGAAACCGTAAGCCAGCTGCACCGATATTCCCATGGCGATGGTTATAAGCAGTAGTTTTATCAGCCGTCCCATTTCATAATGTATTCTGGTCATTCGCTGCAGATAAAAAAGATTTAAGCAGGAACCGATAGCAAAAGCTAGAAGGGTTCCGATAGCCGCGCCTTTGATGTTTAACATGGGAATGCTGGTCAAACTATAATTGAAAATGGTTTTCAGTATTCCGGTTACAACCAGATTGCGCATGGCCACTTCGGGTCTGCCTATACCCTGTAGTCCGGCACTGGTAAGCTGGAAGGCTGCCAGCGCAACGGTGGAAAAGGCCAGAACTTCCAGCGGTATGCCGGCCTCGGGGGTGGCATAAAGCAAATCACATATCTGAAAGGCCAATACATAAAGGCCTGCTGCACAGGGGAAGGAAATAATCATTCCCGCCCGCAGACCATAGTTCAAGCGGTTGGTTAAGAGCATATTATCATGTTTGGCCAGGGCCTCACTAATGGCCGGAACGAGACTAGTTGCAATACTGATGGTAAATATGGTAGGTAATCCAATTAATATTGCAGCCATGCCTGAAAGTTGCCCATATAGTTCGGTGGCTTGCGAGGTAGTGTACTGTATAGCCATCAATCGGCCAGGAACAATGATGGCGTCCAGCACCTGCACCAAAGGCAATACCACCGCCCCAAAAGAGACTGGAACCGCTAATTTTATCAGTTCTCGGGCTAACTGGGAGCTCTTATCGCCACTGTATTCCAGGGGACGGTTTTGGTCACTCAATTGGTTTTTATACCTCAGATAAAAGATAATCAATACGATTAAGCCTACCACTCCGCCGACTACTGCCCCAAAAGTAGCTCCGGCAGCAGCGTATTCCAAACCTCGCGGAAACAGTATGAAAGCCATGATTACCACGGCAGAAACGCGAAAGACCTGCTCTAATACCTGTGATACCGCCGTAGGTATCATCCATTGATGACCCTGAAAATAGCCCCGGAAAACCGACATCAAGCAAGCAAAGAATATGGCTGGAGCCACCGCTAATATCGGGTAATAGGCCCGAGGTTCGTGTAATACCGTATTGGCCAGAAAATGGGCTCCCTGCATAACGCAAATGCTTAGAAAAATGCCGAATCCAAAGAGAATGAGGAGCGATATCCGAAATATTTTCTTGCTGTCTCCGGTGTATCCCTGGGTTTCTTTTCGGGATACCAACACGCTTATAGCTACTGGCACTCCGGCTGTAGCCAAAGCTAAAATAGTGGTATATATAGGATAGGCCATCTGGTAGAGTCCCATGCCCTCTCCCCCGAGCAGGCGGGCCAGAGGTATGCGGTAAATGGCCCCCAGTACTTTGCTAACAGCTCCGGCTATACTTAGAACCAGGGCACCTCTGAGGAAATTGCCTTTTTTCTCCATGTTAATCCTCCCCAATTTCACGAGGTCTATTATACCATACTGTCAGGTGGTAAATCCTGGTTCCACTATTAGCTCAATAAAAAAGACGATCTTATTATGATATAAGACCGCCTCTCCGAATGCAATATCTACTGCTCCATCTGTTTGGCCAGGAATCCGGCTGCGGTTTCAGCCAGCTTAATCTCCATTTCTCCTAATTTAGCTCCTTCTTTGCTGATAATTATAACTGCTCCAATTGGATCTCCCTGGGTAATGATCGGGGCCACCACCTGTGATTTTATTGAGTATTCACGGTCATCTGTTTTAATAACATGGGTTGTCTCATCCTCAGGATGATCCATGTCATTCATAATTATCGTAGTGCGTTCGTCCAGCGACCGTTCCATCAGTTTCCCGACCGACTTGCCCAGAAATTCCTTTTTATTACCACCGGCAACCGCAATTATTACATCGCGGTCAGCAATCATGCAAATGTGACCGATAGTCTCGTGCAGTGATTCTGCATATTCTTTGGCAAAATCCCCCAATTCAGCTATAGGAGAATATTTCTTTAAAATAACTTCACCTTCACGATCCACAAAAATTTCTAGAGGATCCCCCTCCCGGATGCGCAGCGTTCTTCGAATTTCCTTGGGAATCACGACACGGCCCAGATCGTCAATACGGCGAACAATTCCTGTTGCTTTCATTTTTCAGCTGTCCCTCCTTTTTATATTGAAATGTCGTTTTCTTTCTCAGTGATAGTATATAACTCAAAATACCCTTTTATTCACTTTTTACCATCCAACTTGAAAAAAATATCTATACCTAGAATTTCTGGGTTGCGGTGATACTAAAGATATATGAAAAAAGTTAGGCTGTCGGCAAGTGTAACCAATCTATTCCAGGCTAATTTCTTCTCTTTTCTCGGGCTTTTCCTTTATAAATCTGGCTATTACCAGCAACAGTATCGTCATACCAAAGGTCACCACCCAGGACCAGGTTCTAAAGTATTTGGTTTCCAGCTCCACCGCACTCATCAGATTCGGGGGTAAGAAGCTAAGGTTGAACACCAGTACCGCAAAAGGCAATATAACCGGCTTATAGTAGGTGAGTTTAAAAGTCTTTTTAAAGATAAATACAATAAAGAAAAAAGCTATACTTAAGTAAAGAAGACCTGCTGCTACCCATATCAACACAAAGATAGACTCAATGCGTTGAAAAAACCTTCCATAATTTATTAGGGTTGCCATCCTGTGGATAGGCAAAAAGCTCTCGATAGTAACGGGAAAGTCTATGACTGCCAAAACAATAATAGCCGAAATTACTAAAAAGAATGCGGAAAAACCCAGCGCAGTATAACCTGCTCTTTTAAAATTATCGTGAGTTTGTAAAAAAGGTATTAATAAAAATAATATAAGCAGCTCACCAAATAAGGATATCTTCCAAAATCCGCTTACGAATATATCATGTGCTCCCGTCCCTAAAATAGGAGTAATGTTGGCGAAATTGGCCAACGGCAAAACAGCTATGATGATGATGAGAAATCCTGTGGCTATAATAGGTACAGCTATAGCATGAAACCTAACAATAGCCTCTAATCCAACATAGGCCGCAACGACCATGCCGACCACAAAGAAAATGGCGACAAAACTTAATGGAGAGACCGTAAAAGTTATAACTTTCATATTCTCCCCAAACTCCCTTAAGTAAATGGAAGTCATATACATAAGAAAACCTATTACAATAGAGCCTACCAAGATGCGTCCAATACTCCCGCCAATATGTTCCCCAATATCAATAAGGTCTTTACCTTCAAACCGCGCATACAACTTGATTATGATAAAAAAAGCTAAAAAAACTAGT
>CAZYJA010000294.1:0-3419 GCA_964647245.1 uncultured Syntrophomonas sp.
ACCCGGGGGAGTGCTATCAGCGAGCGGGTCGACTTTTACGGCGATATATATCCCAGTAAGTCCGGTATAAAGCATTACAATTTTTCTCATAAGAACTCCGAAGGTTTTGCAGTCGGCGATACGGTCAACATTAAACTGCTCGAGAACAACCAGCCTGCATTAAACCAGGGCAGACTGCTTTATGGAGTCGTTCACAACAGCCTGGGCGACTATAAAACAACTGAGGGAATCAGCTTTAACTACACCTTCAGCCAGGCTGACATTCCCAATATTGCCATCGGGGGGGCTTACTTTGACGGGAAGAATGTCTTCCCGGTGGCTAGTGATTTTCTCACCTATGATCCCGGTGAAATGCAGCTGACCGTTGCCACAGTCTCGGATAGGGACAGCTTTACCCCCGGCGGTGAAGTCCATTTGGAGATAAATGTAACTGATAAAAACCAACAACCGGTCAAAGGAGCGGCGGTATGCGTAAGTGTGGTTGATGAAGCTGCTTTTGCGGTAGCCGACCAGAATGCAAACCCCCTGGGAGAAATTTATTCCCGGTATTTTTATCCGCGGGTCACTACTTATTCATCTTATGTCCAGCATGATTTCAGCGGGTCGTCTGCGCCTGAAGCAGGAGGAGAGGGCGGTTCCAATTATATCCGCAAGAATTTTCTGGATACCGCCGCTTTTCTTACCGCAACTACCGGAAATCAAGGCCATACTTCTCTGACCTTCAAACTTCCCGACAACCTGACGGCCTGGCGGGTAACTACGCTGGCTGTGGCCAATGGTGTTTATGCCGGGGACAGCCGCGTGGATATCAAAACCACTCAGCCATTTTTTGCGGACCTGCTGGTAAACCAAGTGTTTATCAAAGGGGACAACCTGGCAGCGGCTGTTCGCGGGTTTGGCACCGCCCTCAACAATAGCGATGGGATTGAATTCAATGCGGTGCTCCGCTATCCGGACGGTACCCAGAAGGAGTTTGCCGGAGCCGGAAAAGCTCAGGCATATGTAAACCTTAACTTTGGATCGGGGCCGGAAGGAGACTACACCCTTACAGTTACGGCAAAATCCGCCGCCGGTACCGACAGCATCGAGAAGAGCTTCCGGGTTTTAAGCAGTGCCCTGGAAATACCGATTACCAAGACCTATTCGCTGGCCGAGGGGATGGACATTGACGCTTTGCGGTCACCGGTTAACCTGGTATTTTTCGACCAGTCCCGATCCCTTTATAACGAGTGCCTGCAGAGCCTGGCCTTTGGTTATGGCGTCAGGGCCGATATCCGGGCCAGCCGGGCAACTGCCCAGAAACTGTTAAGGGAAGTTTACGGTCACGATCTGCCTTATTATTTTTACGGAGCCCAGACCGAGACGCTCGAACCGGGTGCTCTTCAGGATTATACCGGAGGGGTTAGACTGCTCGACTACGGTGAAGCGCAGGCCGAACTTACCGCCAAGCTGTGCCTGGCAGCTCCCGAATATCTGAACACCGCTGCTGCCGCCGCTTATTTAAACCGGGTAATCAATAACAAGAATTCACAGCCGGCCGACATTGCGGCTGCATTAATGGGACTGGCGGCCCTGCGGGAGCCGGTGCTGATTGATGTCCGCTACTTGCTGGAAAATGAAAAATCGCTGGGCCTGAAGGAAAAGCTTTATCTGACTGCGGCATTGGCCTATATAGGAGACCTGGATAACGCCAGGAAATATTATGACCAGATTGCCCAACCGCTTATCACTAAAAACGATCCGTGGGTCTATTTGAACACCGGAGCCGGCAGGGATACCGACATTGAATGCACAGCTCTCGCTGCCCTTGCAGCGATGAAAACCGGCGGTGACGACTTGGACGGTATGGTGCGCTTTGTCATTGCCAACTCCTCCAATGAGGTGACCACCTGTCTGGAGCGACTGGCCTATGTGCGCGAGAAACCTCAGACTGATGCAGGCGGAGCCGTCTTCAGCTATATAGAGAACGGATCGGTTAAAAATGTAAATATCGAGAAGAATAGAACCATCATAATGGACATGACCACTGCCGAATTAAAAGCAGCCAATTTTAAAACGGTCAGCGGTAATGTCGGAGTCTCAGCAGCGTTTATCGGCAGTGCTGCCGAAGTGGTTGACGGAAAGTCCAACTTCGTTGCGCTCCAGAAAATCGTTGAGCCGGTTGAAGGCACATCCATCACCCAGTCTTCTCTGGTGAAGATTACTTTGATACCCACCTTCAGTAATGATGCCCCCAAGGGATGGTATGAGCTATCGGACTACATACCGACGGGTATGCGCTATGTTTCCAATCAAGAAGGTTGGAATTACAACTGGTGGATGGAAGACCTGGAGGGACAAAAAATCAGTTTTTCAGTTATCAATATTGATAAAAACAACAAGTATTTCAACTCCAAAAAGCCAGCGCCGATTGTCTATTACGCGCGGGCAGTTCTTAATGGAACCTTCATTGTGGACAGCGCGTATATTAAGCATACCGAAACCGCGGCCTGGGGAATGAGTGTGAGGAAGGATGTCACGATCGGTGAGTAAAATAACCGCCGGGATATTGGCATTGCTTATTCTTCTCACAGTATCCGGCTGTTCACCCCTAACCAGCAATTTGCCGGCTGATACGGTTCCAACTGCGTCCGGTACAGGATATCTAGCGCAACTCGAGTGCCGCTATTTTGAGGCTGGTGATTTTCTAACCCATACCACCAAGGGCCAAGCTTATAAGGCGAAAACGCTCTCCGCAGGGGTGGTCCCCCATCATCTCCTGGCCGGAGAGCTGATCGCATCATTTTTTAAAACAGCGGGTCAAACCGGGGAAAGGTACGATACAGTCATATTATTGGGACCTAATCACCAGGGGGAGGGGAATGCGGTCAGCACCACCGGCTGCAATTGGCAGACTGAATTCGGAACGGTTGAATGTGATGAGGATGCAGTCGCTGAAATTATAGCCTGCAAAACGTTGGATGCCCGAATCAATGATGACATTCTGCAAAACGACCATGCGGTGTCTACTCTGGTACCATATATCAAGTATTACCTGCCTGATGCCAAGGTGGTTACCATGCTTTTAACCCGGCGGGTAACCCTCGAACAGTCCCAGGATATAGCCCTGCTCTTAGGTAGTATAGCCCAGAATAAAAAATACCTGGTCGTCGGGTCCGTCGATTTCTCTCACGGTCTGCCCGCCCCAGAAGCAAAGCTAAGGGATGAGGACACCCGCCAGGCAATTCTGGCCAACGATTTGAAAAAAATAAAAAGGATGCCCAATGAAAACCTCGATTCACCTGAAACGCTGTGCGCTATTCTGTACTATATGCAGGAGCGCGGGAGCGCAGCCACCCTGTTTGCTCATGAAAGCGCCGCCGCTATTCTGGAAAATCCGGTGCTGCAGGATTGCACTACTTATTTTGTTCTGGGCAGTT